>JBATGO010000099.1:0-12492 GCA_049665845.1 Pseudomonadales bacterium
CCCCAGCATGTCCAGTCGTACACCTACCCGCAATTCGCCTGCGCATTCCGCTGACGCATCGCGTACGGGCAAGGGTAGGGGTGGCAGTGGTAAGGTCACGCGCTTCCGCGCCATCGACGGCGAAAAAGCTGGCGTGGTGTTTGAAGATCCACGCAGTAAACACGACCGGCGCCGCGAATACGATGAAGAGGCGATTCCCGCAAGCGGTTGCAGGCGCCATAATGATCGCCGCTCTGACCGGCTGAACCTGGGCGTGTGGTGGATGAAACGCAATTACTGTGTTGACCTGACAGTGCGCAAACGCGTAATGCCTGCACGTGACAGCAATGTGTTCAGGCGCGGCGACCAGGCCTAGTTGCCCGGTTGCATGCAGTTCTTCCCTGCCAGCTGGCCTACCCTGCAGCTCTCCAACCCTCATTTACGCATACGCGATGGTTATTTGCCTGGCTACCGATGTGCTGGTGCATAGTGGCTAATACATAGCGTTTATTACATCGCGGCTAACCAATGCGCAGTTGCTAATGAAAGTCCCGCGAGGGCAGCCGGTAACCTTCCAGTCGTTCGCTTAAATCCTGCAGCTGGCCGGCGATTACATGAATCACCGGCCCGTTTTTTTCCACCACCCCTTTCACCAGCAGCAATTTGCTCTTCAACAGCACTTCGCGAAACTGCTGCTGGCGCTGTTTCCAGATTACCACGTTGATATTGCCGGTCTCGTCTTCCAGGGTCAGGAAAATCACGCCCGACGCGGTGCCCGGCCGCTGCCTGCCGGTAACGATACCGGCCACCATGGCATAGCGCTTGTGCGCGAGTGCCGGCAGGTCGATGCAGCGCGTGCAGCGGTTGAACGGTGGCTGTTTGCGCAGTACCAGCATCGGGTGGCGGCGCAGCGAGAGACCGGTGTAGCCGTAGTCGGCGCGAATCTCCTGCATTTCGCTGGGTGCGGGCAGCGCGATGCCGTCGTCGAGTTCGCGCTGGTCGATGGTGGCGGCGGAAAATTCCTGCTCCCGGATTGCCTTGCCGCCAGTGCCTGTTGCAGCGGCTGCGCTGCGCGGGCTTTGCATCACCTGGGTGGATTCAATCGCAAGGTTCTGCCAGTGTGCCTGGTGACGATGGCCGGCAAGCGAGCTGCAGGCGTTGGCGCGCAGCAGCGCGCGGCGTTCGTGCTGGTCCAGCGCAGCGCGTTCGATCAGGTCGGCGAGATTGGTGAAAGATCGTTTACAGCGCGCGTTGGCGATGCGCTGGCCACTCTCTTCGGCAAGGCCCTTGACCCTGCGCAGGCCGAGGCGGATGGCGGGTTCGCTGCCGTTTTCAGTGTCACCATTCTCAGCACTACACTTGTGTGGCTTCCCGGCGCGGTGAAATTCCAGCGTGCAGTCCCAGTCGCTGCACTGCACATCGACCGGTAATACTGCAAGGTTGTGGCGACGCGCATCCTGCACCAGTTGCGAAGGCGAGTAAAAGCCCATCGGCTGGCTGTTGATTAGCGCTGCGTAAAATGCGGCCGGGTAGTGACGCTTCAGCCACGACGAGACATAAACCAGCAGCGCAAAACTGGCCGCGTGCGATTCGGGGAAACCGTAACTGCCAAAGCCTTTCATCTGTTCGAACAGGCGTTCGGCGAAATCCTCGCTGTAGTCGCGTGCGAGCATGCCGGCCAACAATTTTTCGCGAAACTGCAGCAGGTTGCCGTTCTTGCCCCAACTCGCCATCGCGCGGCGCAACTGGTCGGCCTCGCCACCGCTGAAGCCTGCCGCTACCATCGCCAGCTTGATTACCTGTTCCTGGAAGATCGGCACACCCAGGGTTCTTTCCAGTACTTCCCGCACTGCTTCGTTTTCGTAGCGCACGGTTTCGGTTTTTTCTCGCCGGCGTAAAAACGGGTGCACCATGTTGCCCTGGATCGGCCCCGGCCGCACGATGGCCACCTGGATGACGAGGTCGTAATAACAGCGCGGTTTGAGCCGCGGCAGCATCGACATCTGCGCACGCGATTCCACCTGGAACACGCCGACGCTGTCGCCGGCGCAGAGCATGTCGTAGGTTGCCGTGTCGCCTTCGGGGATACTGGCGATGCTGACCGGCCCGGCGCTGTACACCTCCCTGTGCTCTTCTTCAGCGGTCTGCGGTGTATAGTTTCGAGCGTCGTCCCGATCCTCGTACTGTGGACAATTTTTCGGATAGCTGTTGGCCATCTCCAGCATCTTGCGAATCGCGCTGAGCATGCCCAGCCCCAGCACATCGACTTTCAACAACCCCAGCGCTTCAATATCGTCCTTGTCCCACTGGATTACAGTGCGGTCGGGCATGCTGGCGTTCTCTACCGGCACCAGCCGGCTCAGCGGGCCATCGCTGATAATAAAACCGCCCACGTGTTGTGACAGGTGGCGCGGAAAACCCATGATTTCCTGTACCAGCTGCATAAATAACGTGGCCAGCGAAGCGCGGTTGTCGTGCGTGTGGCCGCGCGCGTAGGTGGAAGCAAGGCTGGGGTGATTGATGTCGATATCGAGTCCGGCCTTGCATAGCTGCTGCTCGAGTTCGGCCGGTTTGTGCCACCAGCCCAGCGAGCGCGAAAGTTTCTCGGTGAGTTCGCTGTTAAAACCCAGCGCCTTGCCAACGTCGCGAATCGCGCTGCGGCTGCGGTAGCTGATTACGGTGGCCGCCAGTGCCGCGCGCTCGCGGGTATATTTTTTATAAATGTATTGAATGACTTCTTCGCGGCGCTCGTGCTCGAAGTCTACGTCTATGTCCGGCGGCTCGTCGCGCTCTTTGGAAATAAAGCGTTCGAACAATACCGACACGCGTGAGGGGTCAACCTCGGTGATAAACAGGCAGTAGCACACCACCGAGTTGGCGGCCGAGCCGCGGCCCTGGCAGAGAATACCGCGCTGGCGCGCAAAGTCGACGATATCGTGCACGGTAAGAAAATAGTATTCGTAGCGCAGCTCCTTTATCAGCGCCAGCTCCCGGTCGATCTGTTTTTTTATTAAAGCGGGCACAGCCGCCGGCCAGCGTTTGTTCGCGCCCTGCATTACGAGCTGGTGCAGGTACTGGTACGGGACCAACCCTGGCGGTACGATTTCCTGCGGATACTGGTAGCGCAGTTCGGCCAGTGAGAAATGGCAGCGGTCGGCGATGTTCAGCGTTTCGCGCAGTAGCGGCTCCGGGTAGAGGCGGGCGAGTTTTTCGAGCGGTCTTAAATGCTGTTCGGCGTTGCTCGCCAGTTGCACGCCAAGTCTTTGCACCGGGGTATTCAAACGGATGGCATGCAGCGTATGCTGCAGCGGCAGGCGCGTGGCGCTGTGCATATGCACGTTACCGCAGGCGACCATGCGGCGATTTAACAGCGTGGCGGTTTGATAAGCGAGCTGGTAGCGCTGTTCATCGTCGCTGCGGCAGGCGCGGTGGTAGCCCACCCACAGGTTCGCGTGTGCAGACAACAGTTGCTGTGTTAGTTGTTGTGTTTGCCGTTGTGTTTGCCGTTGCGTTTCCTGTAGCGTACTCGCTGTGTGGGAACCGTTTGCGGCGGCGTCGGTTTCGCTACTATTGTTTTTGTCGCTAATGTTTTCAAAATAGCCGGTCTCGAAGTTGTCGAATGCAGGCAGGTAGATAAGCAGGCAGTGCTCAAGGTGCAGGCCAAGGTCGCGGGTCAAGAACCGGTATTCGCCTTTTTCGCTGCGGCGCCGGCACAAACTGATAAATGCCGACAGCGATTCGTAGCCCGGCTTGTCTGGCGCCAGTGCGACCAGTTTGCCGCCGCATGGCAGTGCGAATTCGCTACCGACAATAAGTTTTATATCGTAGCCTTGCTGCTCGAGTTCCCTGGCGCGTACATAGGCGCGCACTACACCGGCCAGCGAGCACTCGTCGGTAATCGCGATGGCCTGGTAACCCAGCTCGCAGGCGGTGCTGACCAGCTCTTCCGGGCGCGAGGCGCCGCGCAAAAAGGTGAAGTTGCTCAGGCAGTGGAGTTCGGCGTAAGTCATATAGCTGTATAAATATACAGTATTTGTGGCTTGCCTGTACAGTGCGCCAGTCACCTGAAATAATTAATCTTTTGCGGAGAGCGACAATGAATATCGTTGAATTTTCCTGGCAGGGCGCGCTGGCAGGCGGCGCGCTGATCGGCCTTGCGGCGGTGCTGCTGATGGCGAGTATCGGCAGGATCGCAGGCATCAGTGGCATCTTTGCCAATACCATCAGCCCCACTGCCGGTTTTGCCTGGCAGAGCGCATTTATCGGCGGGCTGCTTGCCAGCGGCATCGTCGTGCACTGGTTTTACCAGCCGATCAACCTGCAGATGGTCAGCGGTATGCCCGGGCTTGTACTCGCCGGCTTGCTGGTGGGTTTTGGCACTCGACTTGGCAGCGGCTGCACCAGCGGTCACGGCGTTTGTGGTATCTCCCGACTGTCGCCGCGCTCTATTGTGGCTACCTTGTTGTTTATCGCAGCCGGTATGCTAACCGTTTACCTGTTAAAAATATTTTTAGAGGTCTGATGTGAAAAGCACACTCTCGGCATTTGTTGCAGGGTTGGTATTCGGCTTTGGACTTATTCTTTCCGAAATGGTCAACCCGCGCAGGGTGCAGGGTTTTCTCGACATTACGGGCAGCTGGGATCCAACGCTCGCATTCGTGATGGGCGGCGCGCTGGTTGTTTCAGGCATCGGTTACCGGCTGGTATTCGCGATGACGCGGCCGGTGTTCAGTGATGTATTCGCCGTACCCACCAATCGCACGATAGACAAAAAGCTGGTTATCGGCGCGCTATTGTTTGGCGTGGGCTGGGGTGTCGCGGGCCTGTGCCCCGGGCCCGCAATTGTTGGCGCAGGTACTGGCGAGATCGGCATCCTGGTCTTTGTGCTTTTTATGGTGGTGGGGATGAAGTTTTTTGAAAAAGTACAGGGACAGTTTACTTAACGCGCCGCTCCTGAGTGCCGCGGGGACAGTTTACTTTGGGGGCTTTGCCAATAAAGTAAACTGTCCCCGCGGTTTCCCCTGGTCTCTACACACTATTCAGGAAATAGAGCATGAGCAAACTTACCGTCAGCGAAGCGATCCAGAAGCGTGGCTCGGTGCGCGCCTACACCACACAGCAGGTTGCGCGTGAGACGATCGAAGAAATTCTGTCGCTGGCGCGGCTCGCGCCGTCGAATGGCAACCTGCAGCCCTGGCAGGTGCATGTACTTACCGGTGATATAAAAAAGCAACTGAGCGATGCGGTTTTCAGGAAGGTAGCCGAACAGCCGCAGGGCGAGCCCACCGACGTGCGTATTTATCCCAAGGGGGTTGTCGACCCCTGGCGCCAGCGCCGTTTTGAATGCGGCGAGACGCTGTACAACGCGCTCGGTATTGCCCGTGATGACAAGATGGGCAGGATGATGCAGATGGCGAAAAATTTTTCCTTTTTCGACGCGCCGGTCGGCATGATTTTTACGGTTGATAACAGCATGGTTGAACAGCAGTACGTGGATGTGGGCATTTTGCTGCAGAGCATTATGCTGCTTGCGCAGGAGCGCGGCCTGTCTACTTGCCCGCAGGCGGCCTGGTCGATGTGGCCTGGCATCATTCGCGAAGTGCTGGGCCTGCCCGACAGCGAGCGCGTAGTGGTTGGCCTGGCTATGGGTTATGCCGATGACAACAGCAACGCGGCGCATATTCCACAGCAGCGTGTTGTACTGGAAGAATACACAAGTTTTCATGGCTTCGAGTGAAGCGGCTACGCAAACTCCCCATGCAGGTACCAGCTCTTTGCCTGCAGGTCGTAGTAGATCCAGTAAAACCCGGCCCACTGCTGCGCGGTGGTCTGCTGCGCGGGTTCCGCGCGCTTTTGACCGGCTCCCCGTTCCAGCCCTGCAATAAAATAGTCGCGCGAGGCCGCCGCCGACCACCAGTTGCACTGCAGCCGTTCCGGCCCTTTCAACAACGACAGCGTTTTGCCCTGCAGCAGAATGCGTTCGCCGCGCTGCTCCAGCGGCAGCGGTTCGCGGAGCAGCCAGCTGGGCCGGTAAGGTAACGTTTGTTGCCTGTCTGCGTTGCGGGCAAGTTTCTTTTTATCTTTTGCCGGGCGCGTTTTGGCCAGCTCGCGCAGCTGCTGCGGTTCGAAGGCCACCGGCGCGTTGGCCTGCTCGGGCAGGTGATGGTTGTGCCAGCCCGGCCGCCATAGCACTTCGTTGCCCAACCTGCCGGTGAGCTTGTCGGCCAGCAGGCAGAAATCGCCGCTGTTGTCGGGTTTGGCGAACAGGTCGAGGTGTTGCTGTTCCACAGGAATTAATTGCTGGCAGTGCAGTGCCACGCATTCCACCGGTGAGTCCAGCGGCAGTTGTTCGAGCTGCAGTTCGCTCAGCTCGAACAGGTTGTGGTAGTTGGCCTGCGCACGCGACAGGTGCACGCGCAAGCTGTGTTTCTTTTTGCTGAAGCGCGTAAAACTCCAGCGAATACTGGTGCAGCTGAGTTGGCGTTGCTGCAGGTACCGGCAAAATTCCTGTAGCAGTTGCTGCATTGGCTGTTTTAGATCAGCGTGACTGCGCAGCCCGTCGAGATAAAACAGTTCGCGGTGAAAGTGCCGTGCGGGCTTGTACCAGGGCTGCGGGTCGGCGCGTTTGCCCTGCAGTTGTTCAAGGTAGCGGATAAACGATGCATTAAAACGCTTGCCCAGCGTGGCGGGCGGCAGGGCCAGTACGTCGCCAAGATGCATAAGGCCGAGATCCTCGCACTGCGCAATGGCATTCGCTTCGCAGTCGAGCAGGGCTACCGGCGTGTGCGCAAGGGCGTTGTGTTTTTCTTTTGCACGCACGTTTATATCGCTTGCCTGTGCAGGCTGGCTGCGCGCCACCAGTTCGGCAGCTTTCAGTGTGTGCGCGAGGCCGAAACGGTGAGTAAAACCGTTCGGATGCAGCGGGCTTTCAGCGAGCGCAGTGCCCAGTTGCGCAAGCAGTTTCTCCATACCGTTGAACAGTCGCAGGCTGGCGCCGATTTCGAGCAGCAGGCAATAGTCGCCGCGACGATTGCAGTAGGTGACTACCTGCGAGCTGAAGCGATAAGCCAGTTCGGCCAACTCGTTGAGCCGCTGCTGCTCTTTGCCCATGTCGCGCTCGACCAGCAATACTTCACCAGCCAGCGCCAGCGCAGTGCTGACGTTTAGCCCCGGCTCAATGCCGCGCGCAGCGGCGGCTGGATTGCAGCGCAACACACGCTGTTGTTCCAGCAATACCATCGGGTGTTCGCTGGGCTGGAAAACCTCCAGGGGCAACTCGGGCAGGGCAACGCAGAGCCAGAACATAGCAACACAGCACTCACAAACGGTAGGTGCTGGCTGGAATGGAGCAGGCAATAGTATCTGGCATGGTTTTCGTAAAGTTATTGGCTGCTTACAGGCAGGGTTTTTGTTTATAATACTGTATATATATACAGTATTCAACAATATGGCTAAAAAGCCATACCAATGCTATGATTTTCATGGACGAACCGGATTTCGAGTGGGATGAGCTCAAGAATCGCATCAATCAGCGAAAGCGCGGTGTTACTTCTGAGCAAGCGCAATATGCATTCCTGGACACGTTGCGCGTGATTGCAAGGGATATGGAACACAGCGGTCCGCACGAGGCGCGCTACTATTGCTTCGACAAAGCAGGGAGGGGCGTGGCGTGCTGACGGTCAGGTTTACCTATCGCAATAAGCGAATCCGGATTATTGGCGCGGGTTACTGGAGAAAGGGCAGGCGCATTTATGAAGAAGCGAATCAAATATTCCGATGAGCCGATCGGTGAAGTCGAAGTTGTCGCAGACTTCCTGCCCTCGCCAGAGCAACTTGCGTTACGGAACCAGAACACCAAAATTACAATTACGCTGAGCAGCGAGAGCGTCGCCTATTTCAAGGCAGAGGCGGCGAAGCACCAGATGCAGTACCAGAAGATGATCAGGCAACTGCTCGATGAATATGTCGCTCACCAGAAAGGCCGATAGATAACAAGAACAAGCAAGTTGCCTTTCCCCGGCATGCCGCGGGCCAATCCTTCTGTCTAAAAACCTTACATTTTTATCGGTTTCCTGCCTGCTTGATCGAGCCTGTTTAGGCGCTTGCTGGCTTTTTCTCTACGACCACTTCGCCGCGCGCGTACCGAGCAGCGGCAAACCCCGCTCGCTGCTGGCACCGCCCGGCGGTGCATGCTGCGCCGGCTGGTGCACCGGCCAGCGCACGGCGGGTATGACCGGCCGCTGCAGGCGGCTGTGCCAGGCGATACGGGTTTGTTGACCACCCCAGCCGCCGGGCTGTTTGGCGATATGTACCTCGAGCTGTGTGCCCTGTGCGCTGGCAACAGGCCTGGCCACTAAACGCAGCGGCGCGGGTGAAGACTGTTGCAGTACTTCTGCATCGCGAAACAATACCACCAGCGCTTCGCACCGCCTTGCCGCCAACTGCAGCTTGCGCAATTGCACCGCGCGCAGGTGCCGCGTGTTTTGCAGCCAGATAAATACCGCCGCGGTGCTGTTGCTTTGCAGGATTTGTTCGGCTGCCCATAACAGCTGGGTTTCGTCGGCTGGTGTTACGGCCCACAGTGGCGGCAGGCCCGTATTGCCATGCTCACCTTGATGCCCGCCGTGCAGGTGCCAGCCCGGCAGGTAGGGGATATGTGGAGGTGCTACCAGCACCACTGGCCCCTGCGTTAACGTTTGCTGATTAGTGCGCTGGTGCAGTGCTGGCAAAAACAGTTGTAGTGGGCCTTGCCCGATGTTCATACTATGGCGTGTCAAGGCGCCGGGCACCGGTTTGCGCATACCTTGCGCTGTGCGCGTTAATGGTGACAGGCACTCCACCAGGTTGCCCAGCGGCCAACCGCCGGTATGCAGCGTATCGTTAAGTTGTCGGTAGCCGGTATCAAGTACATTGCCTGCGGTATTGGTACCGGACGTTGTACTTGCATAATTGCGCAGCGTATTGGATGCGCGCCACAGTTGCGGGTGCCGCAGCAGCGTATCGATGGCGTGCCTGCTTTTGGCTGTGGTGGAAGGTGTCACGGGCATACTGCTTTGGTTTTCAGGTTTCAGGTTTCAGGTTTCAGGTTTCAGGTTTCAGTGACGATTTGCGCCCGGGCATGAATACTGTATAAATATACAGTAAAATAAAAAGCGTTGTACAGCTTTTTATACGCAAACGCCAAGCGCTTGATTTATATCGGGAACCGCAAATCGCTGCGCTGGTGACTGGCGCCGGCAGGGTGGAAAGCAAGCGCGCAAGCACGGGTAAAACGAATAAGTAGTGACACATATATCGAGATTTATTTGATGACATATCCGAATAAACACACCGACAAGCCAGCGCAGTCTTTCGGAACTGTGCTTGGCCACGCGCCCGGCAGCGTGCCAGCATATTCTTCTGACTATGCCAGTGCTTCGGAAATCGAGTACCCGAAGCGCAGCGCCTATCGCAGCTACTACAACGGCGTTTACATGGGTTACAAATGGCAGTGCGTTGAATTCGCGCGGCGCTGGATGTACATCAACAAGGGCTACATTTTTGATGATGTGGCGATGGCCTACGATATTTTCGAGCTGCGCAATGTTCGCGACATCAATGAAAATACTTTGTTGCCATTGCATGCTTTTGCGAATGGCAGTCGCCGGCATCCTGAACCGGGTTGCCTGTTAATCTGGAAAGAGGGTGGGGAATTCGAAGATACGGGGCACGTCGCGATTGTCACCGAGGCGACTGCGAGTTACCTGCGCGTTGCTGAACAGAATGTCGGGCATGCGCCCTGGCCGGAAGGCTGTGACTTCGCGCGCGAGTTGAAGTCAGTGGTGAATGAAGAGGGTGAGTACTGGATTACCTGCTCCTATGGCGACGCAGAAATCCTGGGCTGGATGATACAGACCAATGACACGCGTTATGCTGAAGATACGCCTGAACCCAATCCGGAGCTGGGTTGCATCAAAAGTCGCCGGGTAGATATAAGCGTAGCAAAAAAACGCTCGTGGCTGAACATTGCCAATAGCGACGAAGCGGCGTTCGTGCATGCAATGGGCGGCCATTATCTTAGCAGTGTGCCTGCGCAGCAGGATCGCTATTTCGTATTGTCAACCACAACCCGGCAGGCACTGGAACATGCAAGTAATGAATTGCATGGGCTGTTCATGCACGCTACCGAGTACGTGCTTGCCAACGACAAATTGCTTGATAAATTCAATTTACCGGCGGCGGTGCTACCGAAAATACGGCAGTCCTGGGATAACCGGCTGAACGAGGTTATAACCAGCCGTTTTGATTTTGCGGTCACCAGGCAGGGCCTGAAGGTTTATGAATACAATTGTGATTCGGCCTCCTGTTATATGGAAACCGGCAAGGTACAGGGAAAATGGCTGAAACACTTTGAGGTAACCGACGGAGAGGATGCCGGCCATGACCTGTTCACCGACCTGGCGCGTGCCTGGAAAAAAAGTCATGCAAAAGGGTTGGTGCATATATTGCGTGATGACGATGCGGAAGAGGAATACCACGCGCTATTCATGCAGGATGCGATTCGTGCAGCGGGGCTCAAAAGCAAAATCATAGTGGGTCTCGACGGGCTTGACAGGGATAGCGTCGGAAATATTGTCGATGCCGAAGGCGAGCGCGTGCTGTGGGTCTGGAAAACCTGGGCCTGGGAAACCGCGCTCGATCAGCTTCGGCAGGAGATTGAAGCCGGCGCGAGTCAGCCAGCCAGAAGTACGCCGAAAAAGCAGCAGGGCGATATGCTGAATTTATCTGACGTGCTATTCCATGATAGTGTGATGGTTTATGAGCCACTGTGGACGTTGATCCCCAGCAACAAGGCAATATTGCCGGTGATGTGGACACTGTTTCCCAATCATCCGCTGCTATTGCACGCGGCATTTGAATTGAACGACGAGCTGAAGTCGGAAGGCTATGTGGAGAAGCCGATAGTAGGCCGTTGCGGTGCAAATATCTCCCTGTTCGACCAGGACGAAGCGCTTATCGAGGCCACTTCGGGAAACTTTGGCGGGCAGGAGAAGATTTACCAGCAGTTTTTTCCATTGCCCGAAATTGAGGGCTACTACACACAGGTTTCAACCTTCATGGCATCCGGCGTTTATTCAGGCAGTGGTGTGCGGGTAGATGTATCCCGGGTGATTAACCAAAGCAGCGACTGCCTGCCTCTGCAGTTTATTACCGACAAACATTTCCTGAATGTGACATCCTGACATGTCGGGGCTCTGCGGTGTTTATAAAAACAAGTAAGTTCACTAAAGCTGAACTCGCAGTGTTCCGAGACTTGCAGCGCAGGTCTTTTTCTATCCTGGAAACAGTGGCAGGCAGGCTCGCAGGTGGAGAGACAGAAAAGGAAGTTGCGCACGAACTGGTAAAAAGCTTTCGCAAGGCCGGCGCAGATTCTTTTTTCCACCTGCCGGTCGCTTTATTTGGCGAACGCACAGCGCTGCCTGGCAATTGGTCGCTGAAAAAGTTTTTCCCCGGGCGCAGGGCGCTGGCTGCAGGCGACAGCGTTGTGCTGGATGCAGCGCCGTTATTCGGTGGCTATCTGGTCGATACCTCCTACAGCTTTTGTTTTGGCGAGAGCGATGCGCATCGTGCAATGATGCAGCATCTCGCGCAGTACAGGCAGAGTGTGCCGGCTGCCATTGAAAAGGGCGACAGTTTCAAAAAAATTGCAGAGGATGTAATGGCTGCCATGCGTGCGGCCGGCTATGAAGCATCACATACCAAACACCCGGGTGAAGTGCTCGGTCATCGCGCAATAAAAACACCCAAAATGCCGTTCCAGCTTCGCATGCAGGGCTTCGATGCAGTGTCGCTCAGCTGGTTCCGCTTCAAGGACGGCCTGGCGAGTAAAGGTATGGGTCGGCAAAGCCCGTTGTGGAATGCACGAAAGACATCGGGCCATGCACCACATGATGGTCTCTGGCTGGTTGAGCCGCATGCGGGTGACGGCATAACCGGTGCCAAGTGGGAAGAAATACTTGTTATCGAGCGCGGCAGAGCGCGCTGGCTTGATGATGACCCGCCGCATGTTCGACAATGGGCGCAGATAGCCGCCGGTTCAGATTACCGGCCACAGTTTGCATAAAACGGTTTGCATAACACGGTTTGAATACCACGATGTGCAAAAACAGCAGGTCAGCCAGTTCAGGAAAATGATAATGGAACCGCTACCGCATTCATACAGGGTGACCGTACACGGAGAGCCGGGCAATGTCCTGGTGGTTCGCGCGCAAAACCTGCCGGAACTGCAGGTCGCACCGCCGTTGCAATTCGACGGTCCTGGCGATCGCTGGTCACCTGAAGAACTGCTGATGGCGCCCATTGTAAACTGCTTTGTCACCAACTCGCTGTCGTGTGAGGCGTAGCTTGTATACGAAATCATAACTTCGGAAAAATAATCGCAGAAGCTACTCCGGCTGTGTTCAGGTCGCCTCACGAATTCATAATTGGCGCCTGCGGTTCAATCGGTATCGGGCAGCTTCGCTACAGCGAGCA
>JBATGO010000100.1:0-30389 GCA_049665845.1 Pseudomonadales bacterium
CCGCGCAATGTGCGCTGGATGACGCCGGCATTGGCGCGACAGATATCGATGTGATCGCAACCGTGCGCACCGTGGCCGATTCAATTCCGATAATGCCATCGCCGTTTGGCACCAGCAGCAATCCACCGCGCTCGGTTGCAACTCGAATTTCAGCAAATCCGTCGCTCGCGATTCATTCAGCCAGCGGCGGCCAGACACCTCAGGCGCTGGTGAATGAATTTGCCGAACGGCTTGCCGACCGAGAGTGCGAATTGGTGTTGCTCTGTGGCGCGGAAGCGACTGCCAACAGCAAGGCGGCCCAGCGCGCAGGCATCGCACTGGACTGGCGCGAGGATCCCGAGGGCGAAATCGAGGACCGCGGCCTGGGTCTGGACGGGATGGTCGGTATCAAGGAAATAACGCACGGACTGATGATGCCGACCACGCAATACGCGATTGCCGAAAACGCGCGCCGCGCCAACCTGGGGCTGGCACCCGATACCTATGCGATGCGTATGGGTCAATTGCTTGCGCCATTCTCGGCGGTTGCAAGCGCCAACGAGTTTGCGATGTTTCGCCAAACCCTAGACGCGAAGCAGATAGCAATGGTCGATGAAAAAAATGGCTATGTCGATTACCCCTACACCCGGCACATGGTCGCGAAAGACAGCGTCAACCAGGGCGCCGCGGTTTTGATGACCACGGTGGGCAAAGCGCGTGAACTGGGTATTGCTGAAGACAAGTGGATTTACCTGCACGCCTACAGCGAAAGCAAAGAACTCCCGCTGCTGGAGCGGGAAAATCTCGGCGCATCCAAAGCGTTAAAGCTCGCTTACCAGCAGGCCTTGCAGCAGGGCGGGCTCGACGCAAGGCAAATAGAGTTTTTTGATATTTACAGTTGCTTTCCGATAGTGGTTGAACTCGCACGCGAAGCGCTGGGTTTGCAGGACAGCGATGTTTCGCTGACCCAAACCGGCGGGCTGGCGTTCTTCGGCGGCCCAGGTAACAACTATGCGATGCACAGCATTACCCACGTGGTTCGCGCGCTGCGCAAAAGACCTGCGGCATTTGGCCTGGTAGGCGCCAATGGCGGTATGATCAGCAAGCACGCGGTTGGCATCTATTCCGCGCAACCCGGCTGGCAACGCTGTAGCTCCCGCGCGATCCAGCGCGAGGCGCTGCGACAGGATGCACCGCCGCTGTGCAATAGCCCTGACGGTGAAGCCATCATCGAAACCTATACCGTGTCTTTTTACAAGGGCACACCGGCTCATGGCATCGTGATTGGCAGGCTTGCACACAACGGCGAGCGCTTTATCGCAGCCAACCTGCCCGGCGACAGCGAAACCCTGCCGGCACTGCTTGCTGATGATGCGCTGGGCAAACGCATTCATGTTGTAGCGCGCGGCCAGGGCAATGCCTTTGCTTTCGACGCTGCGCATTTACACGCACAATTGCCTGCGCCCTCTTTGCGGCTGCGCGATCAATATGAATATTGCGAAGTACGCGTCGACGGGCATGTACTGGAAATTACCATAGCGCGTGAAGAGAGTTATAACGCGCTGCACCCGCAGGCCAACGAGGAACTGGCCGAAATATTCGACATCTATATGGCCGACGCGCAACTGCGTGTAGCTATTATTACCGGCAGCGGCGACAAGGCATTTTGCAGCGGCAACGATTTAAAGTACTCGGCCAGCGGCGGGCCGATGTGGTTTCCCAAAACCGGTTTCGCAGGGCTTACTGCGCGGGTTGGGCGCAATAAGCCCGTAATTGCCGCCGTAAACGGCGTAGCCATGGGCGGCGGCATGGAAATCGTGCTCGCCGCCGATATCGCTGTAGCCTGCGAGCATGCAGAATTCGCCTTGCCCGAAGTCAAGCGCGGGCTTATCGCCGCAGCCGGTGGTATCGTGCGCCTTGCGCGGCAAATCACGCACAAGCAGGCAATGGAATTATTACTCACCGGGCGCAGTATCAATGCAATGAGAGCATTGGAACTCGGTATCGTCAACCAGGTGGTAGCGCGCGGTGAAGCGCTGCAGGCTGCGCGAGCATACGCTGCAGAAATCGCCAACAACTCACCCACCTCGGTGCGCCTTACCCTGGACATGCTTAACGAAAAAGCCGGCGAGGGTGACCTGAACAAGGCTGCAGGTGGTGCAAAAGTGCTGGATGCGCTGATTACCAGCGAAGATTTTTACGAAGGCCCGAAGGCTTTTGCCGAAAAACGCAAGCCGCAATGGCGCGGTCGCTAACTGCTATTGCGTTTTTCCTGTGCGGAAAAAACAGCTGTTAATCGCCGACAATATTATTTGCGAGGTGTTTCCCGATGAGCAAACCGACGCTGTATATATTTGCTATTTCGCACTACTGCGAAAAAGGTCGCTGGACACTGGATTACGGGGGCATCGATTACACGATCAAATATCTCGCGCCGGGACCGCATTTCAGGATGGCAAAGAAATTCAAGCTGCCCGGCAGCAGTACGCCGTACGTGATCGCCGATAACGAAGCCATTCAAGGCACAAGTAACATCGTCGACTGGGCCGACAAAAATGCCACCAATGGCCGCTCGTTAACACCGGATGGTGCGCTGGGTGAACAGGCAAGGGAGCTGGAAAAACGCATCGACGACGTGATTGGTGTGCACGTGCGTCGCGCTTTCTATTCCGAAAGCCTCGTGGAAGACCCGGTGCGCACGAAGAAGATGCTCACGCATAATGTAAGCTTCACAGACAAGCTTATCGTTAACGCAATCTTCCCCAGGCTCAGAAAATTGATGATGCAGCGTATGGATATCGGCACCGAACAGGGGCGCGAGTCGATCAAAATACTGGAGGCAGAAATGGACTGGCTGGACGGGCTGTTGGCGGACGGCAGGAAGTTCCTGGTTGGCGATTCGTTTTCCCGCGCTGACCTGGCCGCTGCTGCGTTACTTGGACGCACGGCGCAACCGCCGCAACACCCGCTTTACGAACACCTTTACACCCCACCGAAACTGAAAGTGCTGACCACGCAGTGGCGCGAAAGACCCTGTATACAATGGATCCTGGGCCTGTACGCTCAATACCGCTGATTGCACTTTACGGCGTCATTGCCGGCTGATACCAGGCAATGAATGCCAGAGAATTTTACCAACTGCAAAAGAAAAACCCCTCGCCGCAGCACGGCGAAGGGTTTATGTTGGTGGAGCTAAGCGGGATCGAACCGCTGACCTCAACACTGCCAGTGTTGCGCTCTCCCAGCTGAGCTATAGCCCCGAAACTGCATGCTATCGTACATTCGTGATGCCTATCCATGTTGTACATCAGTCATTTGTACAGCTAGCGACTTTAATCCGGCCATTCATAGAACGGTTTCCTGTGCAGCTGTCAGTCACCGTGTGCACTCGCCATACGCTGCACGGGCCGGAAAGGGCGGCTATTTTATCCACGCCTCACCTGCCGTCAAGTAGTAGCGCAGCGCGTCGCCAAATATGGCGCCAGCGCTCCTGCATTTGCCCGCTTCAGGCCAGCGCCTCGCCAAGGCTACGATAGCGTTTCTCGAGCTTCTTGCCCTGTTTTTTCGATACACCGCCCAGCGTAGCAATTGCGTCGAGAATACGCGCCCGTGAGATTTCCGGGCCCAGCAGCACCATTGCATCCATGACCGAAAAGCTCGACGTGTTACCCGAGATCGCGACAAACAGCGGCGCGAGGAAATCCTTGAGTTTGAGATCCATAGCCTCAGCCAGCAATTTGAGTGTGTCGAACAATGCTTCACGCTGCCATTCGTCCAGTATTTCCAGACGCCACACTACGAACTGCAACAGCGCGAGCTGTTGATCGCGATCAAGCGTTAAGGCATCGTAGGCTTGCGCGTCCACTTCCAGCTTGCCCGAGGCCAGGAAGGCGACCTTCGGCACGAAGTCGGCCAGCGTTTCCATGCGCGGCTGTACCAGCGGCAGTACCTCGAGCAGGTTGTCGCGATTGAGACTCCAGTCGACCAGTCTGTCCGCCAACTGTTCGGTGTCCAGAGACTCGCGGATCCACAGTCCGTTCAGCCAGCTCAGTTTTTCGATATCAAAAATCGGCCCGCCCAGCGACACGCGCTGTAAATCAAACGCTGACAGCATCTCGTCGAGCGAAAATTTCTCGCGCTCGTCGGGCATCGACCAGCCCATGCGTCCGAGGTAATTCAGCAGTGCTTCGGGCAAATACCCCATGCGCTCATAGTACCGAATACTGGTGGGATTCTTGCGCTTGCTCAGCTTGCTTTTGTCGGGGTTGCGCAGCAGCGGCAAATGACAGAGCTGCGGCATGCTCCAGTCGAAGTATTCATACAACAACTGGTGCTTGGGCGCCGAGTTGATCCACTCTTCGCCGCGTAAAACATGCGTGATTTGCATGTCGTGGTCATCGACCACGTTGGCCAGGTGGTAGGTCGGCATACCATCGGATTTCAGTAATATCTGCGCGTCGACGTTAGCCCAGTCGAGTTCGATATCTCCGCGCAACATATCCTGCACGACCACTTTGCCACTGACCGGTACGTCCATGCGCACGACATAGGCCGCGCTGGCCTTTTCGCGTCGTTGCAACTCTTCCCCGGCAAGCTCGAGATCAGCGCGCTTGAGGGCGCGATTCTCGCCGCTGTCCGCGAGCGCTGTGCGAAGCACTTCCAGTTCCTGCGGCGTGCGGTAACATTTGAAAGCGCGCCCGGCATCCAGCAACTGTTTGGCGTGGCGCAGGTAAATATCGCCGCGCTCACTTTGCCGGTAAGATCCATGCGGGCCGCCTACATCCGGCCCTTCGTCCCATTCCAGTCCCAGCCAGCGCAGCGAATCGTAAATCGCCTGTTCGGATGCCGCAGTGCTGCGCTCACGATCGGTGTCTTCAATGCGCAGCAGGAACTTGCCGCCGTGCTGGCGCGCAAAGCACAGGTTAAACAGCGCGATATAGGCAGTGCCAACGTGGGGGTCGCCCGTGGGTGACGGCGCAATGCGGGTTCTTACGGTCATGGCGTTTGTAATCGGGATGAGAGAGTCAACGCGCAAACACTGTCAAATGGCGGTGCCAGGTGCGGTAACAGGTGTCAGGATTATAACGGAAACGGATAACCCCCGCGGTAATGCTGCAGATTGCCAGCGCATCGCGTTGCTCGCTACGCCTAAATTAATATCAGTACTATAACCGCGCAACGCTGCTGTCTTCGCTTACCGCCTTGAGCGGTGCAAGTAACATAACGCCGGCAACGGTGGCTGTAATCGCCAATACCCACAGCAAGCGCGCCGGGCTGAAGCCAGCCAGCGCCATGGCAATAGTCACCGCCACCATGCCCAGCATGGCAATATTCTGGAACAGGTTGCTGGTGGCGATCACGCTGCCAATATTGCCCTGGCTGCTGCGCGCCTGGATAAACGCGTTAAGTGGTACCACCAGCAAGCCCGATGCCAGCCCAAGTGCAAAATACAACAGCGCGAACAGCGGCGCGCTGCGCAGGAACAGTACCGCGAAAAGTCCCGCAATCATCAGGAAAATGCCTGCAGGTACCAGCGACAAATTGTAAGGCGATCGCTGCAAGCGCCCGACTATCGATGCGCCGACGATAATACCAAGCCCGGTACAGGTAAGGATCGCCTGGATCACTGCCGTGTTATCGATATTCGCAACAGCCTTGGCGTACGCAGGAAACACTGCCAGCATGGCCTGCCCCGCAGTCCAGAACAGCGCAAGACCGAGGATAGGAAAAAGAAAATAGCGCCGCGAGAGGATAGCCCGCGCGGTAGCCCCGCTGTACCCGGCCTGCTGCGATGCAGCGGTCGTGTGTGCTGCTGTTATTGGTGCTGCTGTTTTTTGTACTGCCGGTCGTACAGCGCCTGGCACTTGCGCAGCGGGACGTTCATCAAGCACCGGTACCCGGTAAACTGCCCAAAGCTGCAGCACCACCAACGCGAATAACGCGAACAACAACGGCGGCATCTGCACAAGTACGGAATCCTTGCTGGACAGCGGTGCCATCGCAGCAGCCGCATCGCTATAAATCGATTCGAAGCCGATCGAAAAGAGCAGCGTACCCAGTAATATGCCAATAATCGCCATCGATTGCGCCAGGCCATTGGCAGCGGGCAGCAGCTTCTCGCCGAACAATGTTTTCAGGTAGCCGAGTTTCGCCGGCGAATAAAATGCCGATTGCACCGACATCAAAAACGTGACCGAAAAAGCCAGCCAGAACCAGCCCTCGCTGTAACAAAACATCAACAGGCTCAGCATCGCCACGCTGGCCCAGGCTGTAATACGCATCAAAATCGGCTTGGGCATGCGATTGGCAACCTGGCCGATGGGAATAAAAAACAACACGTAAGGCAAAAGTATCAGCGCATTGACGATTGCGGTGAGCACCACCTGCTCGGCGCCGTCGTGCACTTTGAAGATAACATTCTGGATAGTTATCTTGTGGCCGAGGTCGATGGTGGCGTTGAGAAAGATGGCGAGAAAAAAGGGCGCCGCGCCGGGCCGCGACAGCAAGCTGAACCGCGCAAGCAAACTGGACAATGAAATGTACTCTGCAGGAAGCGGGAAGTTGGAAACAGCGGGGAACTATAGCATTGCCGGTACACGCAATGAGGGAAAGAATATTAGCCTTGCTGCAACCGGCACTGCAGCAAGGCCTGCCCTATTCGATATCGAGATCGTCCATGCCGAGCTCGTCGCGCAACAGCCGCACCTCGAGGCGCTCTTCGATGCGCCGCCGCACATCAGTAGATTTGGCGAAACGAACTTTCTCGCTCGCCTCTTCTGCAGCATCGTCGGTTGACAGCCCATCCAGCTCATCAAAATCATCGATCATTTCCGGCATCGCGTCGCTGGGCGCGCGGCCGCTCGACTCGCTTTTGTGATTTCGCAATCCCGCCATCTTGAATACCTCAACCTCACCAACGTTAGTCCGGCAATAGCGCCGTTGTTGTTATTACGCAGGGCCGGCATGCACAGTGCAGCAATGCCGACAGCTGGTCAAATAATAGACCCCGGCATTATTGATTAGGCAATTCTTTGAGGTAAATAGCGTGCTTAGAAGAAAATATTGCTAACAGTGCCATAACAAATAGCGTTTGGTTATTTTTAGCAATTGCGCCCCACGGCAAACAGGAATAATTCCGATTTGCCGCCGGGCTTGTTTCAGAGAAGGGCCTGGCGGAGGTCGGCCAGTAGAGCAGTAATCCGGGTCAGAAAGCGACCTGCATCGCCGCCATTGACGACGCGATGGTCGTAGGAGAGTGACAGCGGCAGCATGGTGCGCGGCTGGAAGTTGCCGTCGATAAAAACGGGTTTGGTTTCAGCGCGAGAAACGCCCAGTATGCCGACCTCAGGCGTATTGACGATGGGCGTAAAGCCCTGCCCGCCAATGCCGCCCAGGCTGGAAATAGTGAAGCAGCCTCCCTGCATCTCGGCTGGCTGCAACTTGCGCTCGCGCGCCTTGCCAGCCAGTTCGCTTATTTCTTCGGCCAGTTCCCATATGCCTTTTTTATCGGCGTTACGGATCACCGGCACCATTAGCCCAGCAGGTGTATCGACCGCCATGCCGATATGAACATATTTTTTGCGCACGATGGTCTCTCCATCGCTGCCCAGCGAGGCGTTGAACGCGGGTATGTCGCGCAGCGCCAGGGCGACTGCTTTCACAATAAACGGCAGCGGCGAAATTTTTACCCCGCGCTTTTCCATTTGAGGTTTCAGGCTTTTGCGGAAGGCTTCCAGTTCGGTGATGTCGGCGTCGTCAAACTGGGTAACGTGTGGCACGTTGAGCCAACTGCGCTGCATGTTTGCTGCGGTTAGCTTGTGCAGCCGCGACATTTTCTCGATTTCCACTTCGCCGAACTGGCTGAAGTCGATTTCCGGCACTGCCGGTATACCGCTGCCTCCCGTTCCTGCTGCAGGCGCTGCTGAAAATGCATTGACGCGCTGCTTGACGAAACTGTGCAAATCGTCCTTGTTGATTCGCGCACGCGGGCCACTGCCCTGCACGTCGGCAAGGTTTACGCCCAGTTCGCGGGCAAGCTTGCGCACCGCAGGGCCTGCGTAAGCCGAAGCGGTTCTGCCCGGGTGCTTGGGCCGGGGGGCCTCGCCTGCTGCATTCTGATTGGCTGCACTGCTTGCAGCAGCTTGCTGTGCAGGCGGCGTCGCATCGGCTTGCGGCGCTGGCTCACTGTCCTTCGCCGCGCTTGCCTCCGGGGCTTTAGCGGCGGCGGCTGTTTTCTGCGGTGCCGATGGAGCCGCCCCGCCCGCCGCGAGAATCGTCGCCACCTGCTGGCCTTCGGCCAGCGAAGCGCCTATTTCAACGTCGATGGATTCGATGGTGCCGGACACGGGGCTCGGCAGTTCCATGGACGCCTTGTCGGACTCCATCACCAGCAGGCCGTCACCTTCGGCGACTTCATCGCCGGGCTTGACCAGGATTTCGATCAGCTCCACCGCATCGGCACCGCCAAGGTCTGGCACCAGCACTGGCTGTGAAGTCGAGCCAGCCGATACTGCAGCAGCTGCAGTATCGGTTTCCGGGGCTTGCCCGTTTACCTGTACAGATTGCTCGCCCTCACCGCTTGCTGCGTCTGCGTTCTCCTGCCCTTGTGCGTTTTTTTCTGCTGTTTCGTTTGCATCGACGGCGTCTGCCGCATCGCCCGACACTTCAAGCTGCAGGATCGCGTCGCCCTCAGAGACCGTGCTGCCCTCGGAAACCTCGATGGAGAGAATCCTGCCCGCTAGCGGCGAAGGCACATCCATCGAGGCCTTGTCGCTCTCGACCACGATCAGCGACTGGCCCTCGCTAACCGTGTCGCCATTGGTCACGCACAACTCTATCACCTCGACTTCACTCGCTCCGCCGAGGTCGGGCACCTTAACCGTTTGCTGGTTTGCCATGATCTTATCTATACTCCCTGGAGTATGCAGTGTCTAACGCCAGCATTCAGGCGCGCAGCGCAGTCATTGAGGTGGCTTGCAGGTCTATGTTGGCCACCTACACCGTAGTCGGGTCAGGTTTATCGGCATCGATACCGTATTTTTTCATTGCTTCAGTAACGCTTGCGGGCTTCACGCTTCCCTCTTCGGCCAACGACGAAAGCGCTGCTACCGCAACGAAATAGCGATCGACTTCAAAAAAGTATCTCAGCCTTGCGCGCGTATCGCTGCGGCCGAAGCCGTCTGTGCCCAATACCTTGTAGCGCCCGGGAATATACGGGCGCAACTGGTCAGCATATATCTTCATGTAATCCGTTGCGGCAATGAACGGTCCACTCCTGTCTTGCAGCGTTTCAGTAATAAAAGGCACGCGCGGCTTGGCGTCGGGATGCAGCATGTTCCAGCGTTCACAGGCCAGGCCATCGCGACGCAATTCATTGGCCGAGGTAATGCTCCATACATCCGCGGCGACGCCCCAGTCCTCCTGCAGCAATACCGCCGCCGCGCGCACCTCGTTCAGGATTGAACCACAGCCGAGCAACTGCACGCGTTTTTTCGCCTTGCTCTTGCTCGACTCAAGCTGGTACAGCCCGCGCAGGATACCTTCCTCGGCGCCTTGCGGCATTTCCGGGTGGGCATAGTTTTAGTTCATCGTGGTGATGTAATAAAAACAGTTTTCCTGCTGCTGGTACATGCGGCGCATGCCATCCTGGATGATGACAGCGAGTTCGTAACCGTAGGTCGGGTCGTAGGAAATACAATTCGGGATCGTCGCCGCGACCAGGTGACTATGGCCGTCCTGGTGCTGCAAGCCCTCGCCATTCAGCGTGGTGCGCCCCGATGTCGCGCCAATCAGGAAACCTCGCGCCTGGCTATCACCCGCCGCCCAGGCCAGGTCTCCGACGCGCTGGAAACCGAACATCGAATAAAAAATATAAAAAGGGATCAGCGGCGCATTGTGCGCACTATACGAAGTCGCCGCGGCAATCCAGGCCGACATAGCGCCACTTTCATTGATGCCCTCCTGCAGGATCTGGCCTTTTTCATCTTCCTTGTAATACATGATGCCGCCAGCGTCATGCGGTGTGTAGAGCTGGCCCTGTGAAGAGTAAATGCCGAGCTGGCGAAACATGCCTTCCATGCCAAAGGTGCGCGCTTCGTCCGGCACAATCGGCACCACGCGCTCGCCGATGTTCTTGTCCTTGATGATTGTCGACAAAATCCGCACGAACGCCATGGTGCTGGAAATTTCGCGCTTGCCCGAACCTTTCAGTTGTGCGGAGAACGCATCTGGCGCAGGCGTTTGCAACGGCTCAAACTTGCTGCGACGCTGCGGTATCGCGCCGCCAAGTGCTTCGCGCCGCGCTTTCATATAACGGATTTCGGGGCTATCAGGCGAAGGGCGGTAATAGGGAACCGTCTCCAGTTCCTCGTCGCTCAGGGGCACGGCAAAGCGGTCGCGAAACTGTTTCAGGCTTGCCGTATCGAGCTTTTTCAGCGAATGGGTTTCATTGTGCGCTTCGCCCGCCTCACCGGTGCCATAACCTTTCACGGTACCGGCAAGAATCACGGTAGGCTGGCCACTGTGCGAACTCGCCGCGTGATAGGCAGCGTACACTTTCGACGGGTCGTGACCGCCGCGGTTCAGGTTCATGATGTCGTTGTCACTCATATCCCTGACCAGTTCCAGCAGCTCGGGATATTTGCCAAAGAAATGCTCGCGCGTATAGGCGCCGCCGTTGTGCTTGTAGTTTTGCATTTCACCGTCGCAGACTTCATCCATGCGCTGCTGCAGCAGGCCGGTTTCGTCGCGCTCCAGCAACGGGTCCCAGAGCTTGCCCCACAGGACTTTCAGAACATTCCAGCCAGCACCACGGAACACGCCTTCCAGTTCCTGCACGATTTTGCCGTTGCCCCTGACAGGACCATCGAGGCGCTGCAGGTTACAGTTGATTACAAAAATCAGGTTGTCGAGTTTTTCGCGGCCCGCCATCGCAATAGAACCCAGTGATTCCGGTTCATCACATTCGCCGTCGCCCATGAAACACCAGACCTTGCGATCGGCGTGCGCTGCAAATTCGCGCTTGTCCAGGTATTTCATGATGTGCGCCTGGTAGATCGCCTGGATAGGGCCGAGTCCCATCGACACGGTCGGGAACTGCCAGTAATCGGGCATCAGCCAGGGGTGCGGGTAGGAAGACAAACCACCGCCGTCGACCTCGCGACGGAAATTGTCGAGTTGTTCCTCGTTCAGCCTGCCTTCGAGATACGAGCGAGCGTAGATGCCCGGCGAAATATGCCCCTGGTAATAGACAAGGTCGCCTTCGCCCTGCTCGGTGCTGCCGCGGAAGAAGTGGTTAAAACCTACGTCGTAAAGCGTCGCCGCGGAGGAAAAGCTGGATATATGCCCACCCAGGCCCTCGTTGTTATCGTTCGCGCGCATCACCATGGCCAGGGCGTTCCAGCGCGTCAGCGAGCGGATGCGTCGCTCCATAAACATATCGCCGGGCAGCGGCTGCTCGTCTTCCGGCGAGATGGTATTGCGGTAAGGCGTGGTGATTGCAGGTGGCAGTCGCACGCGCTGGTCCATCGCGCGCTCAGCCAGGCGCGTGAGCAAGTCGGCTGCGCGGCTCCTGCCACGGTGGTCGATAACCGCATCGAGTGACTCCAGCCACTCCTGCGTTTCGAGGGCGTCGCTGTCCTTATCCTGCATATCGATGGTACCTGTGAGAAGTGACGCGGGCGTGTATCCGCCTGCAGAAAACCTGCAACGCGATAGGGCGAGAGTTTAGAGCAAGCGGCGCCTGCACCCAAACATGGTTAAGACGAACGCTTTAATAAACATGGTGAGCGGGGTACCACCCGCCTGAGACGGCGGTTTTCTGAACGATCGGGGTGATTTTTGTGCGCGAGCCGCTGCTACGAAGCGCGTGCTGCGGCTAGCTAGCGAGGTGTTGCCTGGGATTGCAGCGAGCGGCGCGTTTGCGGCGCAATCATTTCGCGCAGGAAGTGCTGCCATTGTTCGGCGTCAACCTGCTCCAGCGCATCGGCGAGCTGCAACCGATAGTCAAAATCCTGGGCGAACATCAGGGCTCGCCAGTAACGTCCACTGCGCTGCGGCAGGTTGACGTCTTCCTCGCGCAGCTGCCGCAGCAACGCCGTACGGTGCTGCGCGAAGGCAGCCGCACCAACTGGCTGTGCGGCAAAATCCGCGAGATAGGCTTCGACCGCTGCGGCCAGTGCGAGCGCGTCATGCTCCGGTGACTGCAGGCTCAGGGCAATACCGGGCCAGTCGAACAGTGCGTGATAGTGGGTGCTGACCACGTAACCCAGTTGCTGCTCGGTACGCAACTCGGCGAACAGGCGCGGCTCGAGGATCGCTGTGCTGAGCATGGCCATTGCCACCGACTGCAGCCGCTTGTCGCCGGCCTGGAAATACCAGTGCAGGGCGTGGTCTGCGTGCGACAGCATAACGGTCTCAACCCGCGTGCCCGTAGGCAGCCTTGTAATCCGGATCGGCACCACGTCTTCCACTGTACAGTTGCAGCGCGGTAATGTATCGAGCGTTTGCAACAGCGACTGCAGCAGCGTCGGGTCGATATTGCCGTGGACTAATAGCTGCTGGAAACTGCTGGCCCAGAAATCGCGGGCAAAATTCTGCAGCTCGTCAAATTGCACGGTGCGCAGTGCTGCAATCAATGCCGGCCGATCGAAGTTTTGCGGATACAATTTTGTCGATGCGATAGCTGCAAGACGCTGGTAGGGCATGATCTGTGTGTCCAGCGTCCAGCGTCGCTCCAGCTCGGCAATAAGTTCGCCGAAGCGCTGCGGCTCAACTTTCACCGCGGGTAATTCAGCGACGATCTGCTCCACCAGCGCAGGCAGCGAATCATTGTAGCCACCCAGCTTGAGTACAAAGCCGCGCAGCGTCGGGTAAAACGACGCACTCATGCCCGCAAGATAGGCAGGGTAAATCGATTGCTGGAGCTGTTCACCGAGCGCCAGCGCGTAGAGATTTGCCAGCGCCTGGCGCCTCGCGGAACCGGCCACCTGCCCTGACAAAAACGCGATGTTGATGCTTGCACGCGGTAATTCAAAGCGGTCGTCGACCTTGTACCAGGCTTCACGTCCGGCAACCTGCGCGTAGCGCTGCGGCGGAGCGTTGATAGCGGGCGTATCCGCATGCGCCACCGCCTGCCCGGCTACGTCCCTATTCACCGCATCCATATTGGCTGCACTGTAGAGCGTGAAATCGCGTGGAATAAATCGATTGGCTGCCGGCATTGAAACACGGTCGATACCTGCAACCGGTGCGCCCTGCAATGTCACCATCCAGGTCTCATGCCAGCCCTTTGGCAGCAGGCGCAGGCTGTAGGGCGCGTTGTACCATTGCGAAACGCGTTCGGGCTCGAATCCGCCTGGCAACTTGTCGGCCGCGATTACCAGCAACAGGTTATCCGGGGTCATGCGCGCGAGCAACTGTTCAACCAGCTCAGGGTTGAAGTCGCCCGTGCGGTAATCGCCGTACATCACGTCTTGCGGCGGGTAGTAATGCAAATTGGCGCTGGCCGCAGTTACGCTTGCCAGCGGCGAGCCGGCAACGTAAAAGCGCCAGTGCAGATCGGCCAGCTGTCGCTGCTCGGCAAAGCGCGCTGCAGCGGCAGCCGGGTCCAGTTGCAACTCGCGTCGCGCCTGCGCGACCTGATGCAGCACCGCCGCAACGACGCGGTCAATCGCCGCCATACCTTTTTCACTCAGCACCAGCTTGAGCTGGTAGAGCGAACCACCGTGGTAGTCGAACGCGCTGCCTGCACTCAGCGATTCCACCAGCCCGCTGGCTTTGAGCGCGGCATGTAAACTGCCTGGGCCTTCATGGCCGAGAATATTGCCGATGTAGTGCAATGCCTTGTACTCACTGTACGCGCGCAGATCAGGCATAGGAAAAGACAACTGTAATTCACGCAGCGGTTTTTGTGTTTGCACCGCCAACACCTGGCCAGCATCCGCCTGCTGCAATGCCAGCAGCGGCGCATCGACAGCCGTGATTTGGGTGCCGCGCTGCGCTACAGACGCAAAGCGCGCCACCGCCATCGCCTCGAGTTCGTCCAGCGAATGGGGCCCACTCAGCGCCAGTGCCATGCGCTCCGCACCGTACCACCTGCGTTGAAATTCGAGTAGCGCCTCGCGCAGGCCAGGCTTGTCCAGCGTTTGTAAATTGCCGCCGCTGAAATTCGCCAACGGATGCGCTTCGTTCAATACTTCGCGTAGCGCGTCGAGAACGCGGCGCGGCTCGTCGTCGATGCGCGCGCGAAACTCAGCCTCAACCGCCTGCAGTTCGCGTTCGATATAGGTGTCGGTTAAAAGCGGTGCGACAAAAAAATCTGCAAATCGATCCAGCGCCTCGTCAAACTGTTCGGCACCAATCGAAAAATAGTAATTGGTATGCTCGAAACTGGTATAGGCGTTGTGGCTGCCGCCGTGTTTGCTGACAAAACGGTGCCAGTCATCCGGCTCCGGGTAACGCGCGGTGCCAAGAAACAGCATGTGTTCGAGAAAATGCGACAGGCCCGCAAAGTTTTCGGGATCGTTGCGGTTACCGACCGCCACATCGAGTGACGCCGCCGCGCGTTCCGCCGCGGGATCGCTGATCAGCAACAGCTTGAGGCGGTTGGGTAATTCAATGTAACGAAATTCACGCGCATCGCTAGGGCTGCTGATAACCGCTGTTTTTTTTCCATCTTGCGGCAGTAATGCACAAGACGAAAGTAACAGGCCAAGTTGCAGGGCAAACAGCAGGCCACGCAGAAATCCGGGTACCCCCTGCGCAATCATTGCGACTGTATATTGCTGGTCGACAGGGTTGGCCAGGCGTTGAGCACAGCATTGATCAGGGTTGCCAGCGGTATTGCGAAGAACACACCCCACAGCCCCCAGATGCCGCCAAAAAACATGATCGCGAGCAGGATCGCAACCGGGTGCAGGTTAACCGCTTCCGAAAACAGCCACGGTACCAGCAGGTTGCCATCGATAATTTGAATGATCAGGTATGCGATAAACACCTTGGCGAAATCCGGGCCAAAGCCCCATTGCAAATAGGCGACCAGCGCGACCGGAATCGTGACAATAAAAGCACCGACGTAGGGCACGATGACCGAGATGCCCACTGCAATTGCCAGCAGTGCAGAGTAACGTAAATCAAAAAATATAAAGACCACGTAGGTGATGGCACCGACGATAAACATCTCGATAAATTTGCCCCGGACATAATTGCCCATTTGCGCATTCATATCATTCCAGACCTGCTTCAACAGCGGTCGACGCTCAGGCAGCAGGCCGCCAAACCAGCCCAGGATCTTGTCCCTGTCTTTCAGGAAGAAAAACACCAGCACTGGCACCAGGATCAGGTAGACCAGGAAACTGAGCATGTTCGGGATTTTGGATTGCGAAAACGCGACGACCCATTGCCCGAAGCCGGCAATTTGTGCGTTCAGTGCGTTCGACCACTCCTCGACCTGCTGGTCAGAAATCGCGATCGGGTATTTTTGTGGCAGCTCGGCAAGCCGCTCCTGCAACAACGCGATAATTTTCGGCAACTCGTTGATGAAGTTGTCAAGCTGACCGAGTACCAGCGTCGAGAGTACGCTGGCTGACGCTATCTCCAGCAGCAGCAGAAACAGAAATGCGGTGATAACAGCGATAATGTGTGGCGTCTTGTAGCGGACCAGCTGGTTGACGATCCCCTGGCAGAGAAATGCCAGCACCAGCGCGGCGATAACCGGGGTCAGTATTTCCCCTAAAAACAGGATCAGGCCAACCCCCGCAGTGAGCAGCAGCAAAAGAAGGATGGCTTCCTCGTCGTGGAAGCGCTGGTCGTACCATTTTCTGAATACGTTGGCCATGGGTTGATCTACAACTCGTTAGCGTGCGGGTTCGGGCCAGCAGTTTGCAATAATCGGGAACCGTAGCGCAGAAACACAATCCAAGCGCCCTGACAAACCTGGAACAGGCCGGCGACTAAAGCCTGCGTCGCAACGCCCGGGCGCATATAATCGTCGATATGCTGACAGCTGCGACCGGGCAATTCCAGTAAAAACTGCTGGATTTTGGCGATGCCACGATGCCAGCAGTGTTTCAGGCTGATTGGCATACAGATCTGTTGCAAATTGGGCAGAGGTTTTGCCAATCATAGCCCCGAACCGGGCAAGCACTGAAGAAATGTTAATACGACTTTATTTATTTTTATTTGTGCTTGCGATTACGCCGCTCGATTCCCGTGCGGTGTTTGCCGAGGATGAAATCACACTGCCCGCGCTGGGCGACAGCGGCACCGGCCTTTTTTCTCCCGCCGAAGAATATTCGCTGGGCCAGGCCTGGCTGCGTTCGCTGCGCGCCAGCGTTCCGCTGCACGACGATCCACTGACCTTCGAGTATCTTGAAAATTTGCTCTACGGGCTGGCTAGCCACAGCGCACTGGAAAAGCGCGAGCTCGACCTGGTACTGATCGATGACGATTCACTGAATGCCTTCGCGGTGCCCGGCGGTGTTGTCGGCATTCATACCGGCCTGCTGGCGTACGCACAAAATTCGGCACAGCTCGCCTCGGTACTGAGCCACGAACTCGCGCATTTATCCCAACGGCATTTTGCGCGCAGCGTTGAGGCAGCAAAGCGGGCGAACTTTGCCAGCATTGCCGGCGTGCTCGCCGGGGTTGTGCTGGCCGCCAGTGGCAGTGGCGACGCGGCAACCGCTGCAATAGTCAGCAGCCAGGCCGCGGCGCTGGATTCGCAGTTGCGTTACAGCCGCCTGCACGAACGCGAAGCCGATCGCATCGGTATGCAAACCATGGTCGCCGCCGGTTTTCCCGCTTCTGGTGCAACCGAGATGTTCCAGCAAATGCAGTCTGCCGCGCGGCTCTACGGAGAAGGCATTCCTGAATTCCTGCGCACCCACCCGATCACCGAAGCACGCATTGCCGATGCCGAAAACCGCGCCCGCGGTGCGCCGGTACAAAACGCTGTTGCTGATCTCGAATACCAGCTGGTGCGCGCACGCGTACTGGTTGGTCAGCAGCAAAACATTGATGACGCAATAACCCGGTTCCGGCACGAATTGGCGCGCGCGAACGGCCAGGATGACGGAGAATCACGACAGGATGACAGTGTGCACCGCGCCGCACAGGACAGTGCCCGCTACGGCCTGGCGCTGGCCCTCAATCGCGCCGGCAATTGGCGCGAAGCAAGGCAAACACTGGCGCCGCTGTTGCAGGAAATACCGGGTCGCATCGCCTATACGCTGCTGGATATAGAAATTGACCAGACTGCCGGCAAGCCGGCCGATGCAGAAAAACGCCTGCGCGACCTCTATGCGATTACGCCGAACAATTATGCAATCAGTATCATGCTGGCCAAATCGCTGATGCAGAACAGGAGCTATTCGACAGCACAATCCGTATTGCAGGCATTGGCAACAGAACGCTCGAAACAGGCCGACGTCTGGTACCTGCTCGCCGAAGTACAGGGGCTGGCCGGCGATATCCTGAACCTGCATTTTTCGCGCGCAGAGTTTTTTACCCTGCGCGGCAACCTGAACCAGGCGCGAACGCAGCTGGGCTATGCGCTGCGCATCGCCGGCAACGACGTGCAGGTCGCGGCGCGCATCAAACAGCGCCTGCGCGACCTGCAGCAAATCCAACGCGATACAGAAAGGCTCTAGGCAGTGAGAAACGGCGCGCAGTTGCAGCGCTTGATCAGTCGCCTGTTACGGCCCTGAAATCCAGCATACGCTGCAGCGGTTTCAGCGCCTGCCTCGCCAACTCCTCATCCACCAGCACTTCGTTGCTGCCGGTAGCCAGCGACTCGGCGAGGTTGTCGAGCGCATTCATCGCCATCCACGGGCAATTCGCACAGCTTCTGCAGGTTGCGCCCGCACCGCCGGTAGGTGCAATCAGGATTTCCTTGTCAGGCACCGCCTGGCAGAGCTTGTAAAAAATCCCCTGGTCCGTTGCAACGATGAACTGCTGCTGCGGCAGGTCACGCGCGGCCTGGATAATTTGCGTGGTTGAACCGATGCGATCGGCAAGTTCCAGCACCGCAGCCGGCGATTCGGGATGCGCCAGCACCGCGGCTTCCGGGTACAGGGCCTTGAGTTCCCGAATGCCCTTGGCCCGAAATTCATCGTGCACGATACAGGCACCATCCCAAAGCAGCATGTCGGCTCCGGTTTGTTTTTGAATATAACCGCCCAGGTGCTTGTCGGGCGCCCAGAGAATTTTCTTGCCCTGTGCGTCGAGATGATCGACAACATCGAGCGCAATACTCGACGTTACCACCCAGTCGGCGCGGGCCTTGACTGCAGCGGATGTATTCGCATACACCACCACAGTGCGATCAGGATGCTCATCGCAGAACGCGCTGAACTCTTCGATGGGGCAGCCAAGATCCAGCGAACAGGTCGCCTCCAGCGTTGGCATCAAAACGCGTTTTTCCGGGCTGAGTATCTTGGCCGTTTCGCCCATGAATTTCACACCGGCAACCACCAGCGTATCGGCATCGTGATGCGCACCGTAGCGAGCCATTTCCAGCGAGTCGGAAACGATACCGCCGGTATCCTCGGCAAGGTACTGCACGGCTGGATCGGTATAGTAATGCGCGACCACGATAGCATTATGCCGTTGCAGCAAAGGCCGGATAACCTTCAGTGCAGCTTCATACTCGTCGCGATCAAATGCGGTTGTCGGCGGCTGGTAAAGGTGGCGCTTGACGATATCGTCGGCAGAGCCGCTGTAGCCTTCAGGCAAATGCGCTGCGGTCGGCACATCGTCAAAACTGCAGCTGGCGCCGCGGCGGGCGATTTTCAGATCCTGTACCGGATTGTGTTTATCTTTCATCGGGCTGGAATGGTTCCTTCACCACTGCGACAGTCGCGCCAGCGAGCAGGCACAACATCATTGCGTTAACGTCGAATATTATCACAGGGTCTTTGCAGGTAAAAAAACGCCAGGGGAATGCTGTTCGATTCAGGTCACGCGCTTGCCCTGCAATGCCCGACCCAAGCCGGGGCAGCCTTCTCAGCTGGCAAGCCCTGCAAAGAAACGCGGCACAATTTCGGTCGCAGGGCCATACAGCGCACGATCAAACAGCGTCGCGGTTTCGCCGGGCGCGAGATTGAGTTCCACCGTTTCGGCACCGGCAGCCTGCGCGAGCCTGGTAAAACCTGCGGCCGGATAAACTGCACCGGAGGTGCCAATCGACACAAACAGGCTGCAGTCGGCCAGCGCTGCGTCGATTTCACCCATATACAGCGGCATCTCGCCAAACCAGACCACGTGCGGTCGCAGGCTGCCCTGTGCACCGCACTGGTCGCAGCGACTCTGCGCATCCAGGTTTTCGTGCCAGGCCAGAATATTTTCACACGCGCCGCAGCGCGCCTTGAGCAGTTCACCGTGCATCGGCAAAACGTTTTTTGAGCCGGCGCGCTGGTGCAGGTTGTCGACATTCTGCGTAACCAGTGTGAAGTTGCCGCGCCAGCGCCCTTCAAACTCAGCGAGCGCAAGGTGCGCGGCATTGCACTGCACTGCTGGTTCCTGCAACTGCGCGCGGCGCATATTATAAAAATCCTGCACGTATTCCGGATTGGCAGCGAAGGCTTCCGGCGTGGCGACATCTTCCACCCGGTGTCCTTCCCACAGGCCGCCGCTATCGCGAAAGGTGTTCAGGCCGGACTCGGCGGAGATACCGGCGCCGGTGAGCACGACGATATTCACAAGCACAGCACCCCAGGCTGCCAGGTTCGCAAATACCGGTTCAAATGAATCTCGCGAGCAGCACGATCACCCCGGCGGCCATCAGGCCCGCGAGCACGTCATCGAGCATAACGCCAAGACCGCCGCGCATACTGCGGTCGATCGCCCTGATCGGCCAGGGCTTGAGGATATCGAAAACCCTGAACAGGCCAAAACCGAGCAACAGCCAAATCCAGCCACCGGGCGCGAAATACAGCACAATCCACAGGCCGACAAATTCATCCCAGACAATCGCGCCGTGGTCGTGAACGCCCAGCGCTTTGCCCGTGGTATCGCAAATCAGGATACCGACAATAAATGCCAGCACAATCAGGGACAGCTGGTAGGCCTGCGGCATGGAAGCGATCATCAGCCAGAAGGGCAGCGCAGCAGCGCTGCCGAAGGTACCCGGCGCCTTGCGCGCAAGGCCGCTGCCAAAACCCAGCGCCAGTAAATGTGCCGGGTTATCAAGTAAAAACTTCAGGTTCGGTTGTTCACTCATTGGCAGGTGTCCGCTATAACAGTGGCGCTGCAAACCACGAATTTAAAAGTGACGATAGCCATCCTGCAGCGGCGCGTGCCAGCCGGTACCGTGCAGCGTAACCAACTCGCTCGGGCTCGCCACAGCACTTTTACCAGCCACAGCGCTTTCATCGGCCACAGCGCTTCCGTTCGCCAAAGCGCTGGCCGAACCGATGCAGGTAAGGGGTATCGACAACTGCATGGCCAGCTCTAGCACATCCTTGTGCGCGGCGGCCGGTGCAGAAAATAATAATTCGTAGTCATCGCCACCCGCCAGCACCCAGTGCCTTGCTGCGTCATTGTCAACAAATTCGGCCAGCGCGGGGTGAAACGGCAGGCTCGGCCCGTTGATTTGCAAAGTAACGCCACTTGCGTTTGCGACGTGCCGCGCATCTGCGAGCAGGCCATCCGATATATCGATCGCGGCGCTGGCTATGCCGAGCAAGGCCTGGCCGAGTTCAAGCCGCGGCTCTGGCCGATAAAATGCATCGCGCAATTGCCCTACGGCCTGCGCTGCAAACGACAGGCTTTCGCGCGAACGGCCGCCTGCGACTGCTTTCTGCTGCAACGCCAGCCACGCTGCAGCGCCACCGAGTGTACCGCTGACCCAGAGCTCATCGCCGGGCGCTGCACCCGCCCGGCGCAAGGTCATATCGCCATGCCCGGCTGGGCGCGCGGGTGTGCCCAGTACCGTGAATGTAATCGCCAGCGGACCGCGCGTCGTATCGCCACCCACCAGCGACAGTCCATGGCGCTGGCAACCCGCCTGCAGCGCGCTGGAAAACGCGGAGAGCCAGGCATCCTGGCAGTCTGGCAAGGTGAGCGACATCAGCAACCAGCGCGGCACCGCCCCCATCGCCGCAAAATCACTCAGGTTAACCGCCAGTGCCCGTGAAGCGACGTCGAAGCCTGCGGCCTGCGCGGGAAAGTGCACGTCGGCGACCAGCGTATCGCAGGCAGCGACGATTTTTGCTGCCGGAACACCCACCGTCGCATTTTTCGATTGCAGGTCGCCGGTTGCGTGCGGCGGAATTGCTAGTACAGCAGCATCGTCACCTACGCCCAACTCACCGGGCGATAATGCTGAAAAAGAAAAATACTTCTTGATAATGTCGAATTCGGAGAGCACGGCGCGGCGTCGCGATGCGCGATCAGGCGCGCTGGCTTGCGACTTCGACCTGTCGCAACTGCGCGGCTGCGCGATCGAGTACTGCGTTGACAAATTTATGCGCATCCTGCGGGCCAAATTTTTTCGCCAGGTTTACTGCCTCGTTGATGGCAACCTTGTAGGGCACGTCGACACGGTTTTTCAACTCGTATACGCCCAAACGCAACAGCGACAACGTGACCGGATCGCATTCTGCCAGGCTGCGCTCCTTCGCAAGCGGCTTCAGGAGTACATCAAGCTCACCCTGCTCGCGATGGACGCCAGACAGCAGCTCGCGAAAATATTCCATATCCGTGCCTTTCATATCGAAATCGACACGAAACTGCGCTTCGATCGCCGCCGCCGAACCGGCGTTGAGCTCGCTCTGGTACAAACCCTGCACCGCAAAGTGTCGCGCCTTGTGACGCTCGCCGGACAACTTGCGTGAAGCCTGTAATGCTGGATCGAACGCTTTCTTGTTCACAATAATTTACCGTTATCCTTCAGGCTTTGAACTGCTCGATCAAACCGGCAACTTCCAATGCCGCGAGCATGGCTTCACGCCCCTTGTTCGAGTCGCCCTCCTGTGCCCTGGCCAGCGCCTGTTCGACATCGTTAACTGTGAGCAAGCCAAAGCCCACTGGCACGCCGGTGTTGCGCGATACCTCGGCAAGCCCGCGCGCGCATTCACCGGCGACATAGTCAAAGTGCGGCGTTTCACCGCGTATCACAACGCCAAGCGCGACAACCGCTGCGTAACCACCGCGTGCAAGCAGTGCCTGCGCAACCAGCGGCATCTCGTAGGCACCCGGCGCCTGCACGATGTCGATATCGGCGTCGACAAAACCGTGCGCCGCAGCAGTGTCCAGCGCTCCTTGCAGCAGGCTGTCGACAATATAGTTGTGCCAGCGGCCGGCAATGATGCCAAGTCGGTCGCTGCTGGCGCCCGGTTTACGATGGTTGCCGGCGTCAAACACGCGCATTGCATCAAGCCGCGCCTGCAACGTGCCAGGACGACGGTAGTTCGCAAAACGCGGGTCGATGGATTCGGTGCTCATTGCAATATTCTGCTTTTTAGCCTGGCAGGTCAGCTGCAGCTGACCCATTCCACCACTTCTAGGTCAAACCCAGAAATCGCGTTGTAGTTTTTTTCCGGACCCATCAGGCGCATTTTCGATACGCCCAACTGGCGAAGTATTTGCGAACCAACGCCAATGTTGAGCGAATCCGTACCCTTGCTGACCGGACTGTGAGGCTTGGATTTTTTGCCGAGCGCTATCTGTGCGTCCTGCAGCCAGCCTTCAGACAATTGCGCGCCCGCCAACAGCACCAGTACGCCGCGACCTTCTTCGGCAATGCGCGCCAGGCAACGCTGCATATTCCAGTCCGGCCTGTCGCGCAGTTGCGCGCAAAATAAATCGCGCACCGCCGAGCCGGTATGCACCCGGACCAGGGTAGGATCACCTCCGCGAACATCGCCGCGCACCAGGGCGAGATGCGTGCCGCCGGTGATCATGTCACTGAATACGTGCATGTCAAATGGCCCGTGATCGGTATCGATGCTGCCACGCTCAACCGCTTCGATGGTTTTGTCGTGCAGCAGCCGGTAGTGGATCAATTCGGCAATGGTGCCAATCCTGAGCGCGTGCCTCGCCGCAAACTTGTCGAGATCTTCACGGCGTGCCATGTTGCCATCGTCGTTAATGATTTCAACAATGACCGCCGACGCGCCAAAGCCCGCCAGCCGTGCAAGATCAACACTCGCCTCGGTGTGACCCGCACGCACCAGCACCCCGCCTGGCTGGGCCATCAATGGGAAAATGTGTCCGGGCTGGACGATGTCCGCGGGCTGCGCATTCCTGGCCGCTGCAACCTGTATGGTCCTTGCCCTGTCGGCGGCAGAAATACCGGTGGTGACGCCGCTGGCTGCTTCAATGGACAGGGTGAAATTGGTGCCGTGTGATGCGCGGTTGTTGTCGACCATCAAGGGCAGATCGAGCTGCTCACAGCGCGCCCGGCTCATCGGCATGCATATCAGGCCGCGGCCCTCGCGCGCCATGAAATTGATCGCTTCGGGCGTCACGCACTCGGCTGCCATAACCAGGTCGCCCTCGTTTTCACGGTCTTCGTCATCCATCAGGATAACCATGCGGCCCTGGCGGATATCGTCGATAAGTTCCTTGATACTGTTTAATTCGCCCATGCAATTTCCGGTATACGCGCTGATACGGCTGTTACGCTGTGCATTCTAACCTTTCTGCTGGTAGGTCGATATTCGTTCGACATAGCGCGCGATGATGTCAACTTCTATATTGACCACGCCGCCCACCTTGTAGGTATTGAACAGGGTATTGGCAAAGGTATGCGGAATAATATTGATACCAAAAACATTGCCCGACACCGCGTTGACCGTCAGGCTGGTGCCGTCAATACAAATCGAGCCCTTGGCAGCGATATACTTGCCCAGATCGCCCGGCACTTCGATATCAAAGCGCACTGAGCGCGCATCTTCCGCAATGTGAACAATATTGCCCACCCCGTCGACATGGCCGCTGACAAGATGGCCACCCAGCGCGGACGTGGGGGTCAGTGACTTTTCGAGATTAACCTTGCTGCCTTCCGCAAGCAGGCCAAGCGTCGTGCAGTCCAGCGTCTCAACCGACACGTCGGCCCAGAATGCAGGCGTTTCGATGCGTGTTGCAGTGAGGCATACGCCGCTGACGGCAATACTGTCACCGACCGCAACGCCCTTGAAATCAAGGCCCGGTGCGCCAATTTGAAAACGGCGATCGCCGCCGATTTGTTCGGATTTTTCCACACGGCCGATGGCCTGAATAATTCCGGTAAACATGGCAAGCAAACTCGTCTGTAAGTGATGACAGGATTATCGCGCTGACAGGCGAACGAATGGAGCGTACCGCGAAGTAAAAGCGATACTAGCGGGGGGCGAGCCGCAGCAGGAAATCTTCGCCCACCGGGTATGCATCGATAATCGACAACCCTTTTGCATCGCGGATATCTGCAATATCCAGCGCCGCCAGCGGTCGCGCGGTCTGGCCAAACAGCCTTGGCGCAAGGAACAGGGAAAGTTCGTCGACCAGATCCGCAGCCATAAAGGCGCCGAACAGTGTAGCCCCCGCCTCCAGCATCGCTTCGTTGAACTCGCTGGCTGCCAGATACGCAAGCAGCGCTGCCAGATCGACTCGCCGCCCGCTGGCAGGCGTCGAAAATTCCTGCAGCTCTGCGCCAGTGGCACGCAATTGAGCCGCACATTGTGCATCGGCGCCCGCTGCGCAGGCAATGATTACACGCCGGCCACTGGCACGGCTCTCGCTCAGCACTTGCGCGGCTGGCGGCGTGCGCAGGGTCGAATCGACGATCACCAGTGCGGGTTGCCGCCCGATGTTTTCGCCCAACTCCTCGCTGCGCACGGTAAGGCGCGGATCATCGATACTAACCGTATCCACTCCGGTGATCATTACGCAACTTTGTGCACGCATCTTTTGCACTTCTGCGCGCGCCGCAGCGCCAGTAATCCACTGGCTCTCACCGGAAGACATAGCAGTGCGGCCGTCGATACTTGAGGCCATCTTGGCATGCACAAAGGGCCGCCCGCTGCGCATGCGTTTGAAAAATCCGCGATTGAGCGCCCCGGCTTGCGCCGCACAAATGCCGGCAAGCGTTTCGATACCGGCAGCGCGCAGCGCGGCCAGGCCTTTACCGCTGACTTCCGGATTGGGGTCCTCTACCGCTGCGACCACCCGCGCAATTCCCGCCGCGATCAGCTGTTCGGTGCAGGGCCCGGTGCGGCCACTGGTATTGCAAGGCTCGAGTGTTACATAGGCAGTCGCACCCCTTGCACGCGTCCCCGCTTCCTGCAGGGCAAGCACTTCGGCATGGGCGCTGCCCGCGCGCTGGTGCCAACCGCGGCCGATGATTTCATCGCCAATTGCAATAACACAACCCACACGCGGGTTCGGCATGGTCGTGTAGCGGCCGCGCTCGGCAAGTGCCAATGCCTCGAGCATCAGCGCGTGATCGCGCGGCTGGCCGGATTCAGTCGCCATCGACGCCGGGTGCTGTGATGGCTGCAGCTTCTGCCGAAAGCTTGTCGATCTCCTGCCTGAACTCGTCGAGATCCTGGAAGCTGCGGTAGACGGATGCAAAACGCACGTAGGCGACATGGTCGAGTGAACGCAACTCTTCCATTACTGCCTCGCCAATTCCAAGTGAACTGACTTCGCGCTCACCGGTCGCCATCAGGCTGTGCTTGATATGGTGGATGGAGGCTTCAATTTGTTCGACGCTGACCGGCCTGCGCTCGAGCGCCCTGAGCATGCCGGCGCGCAGCTTGTCCTCGTCGAAAGGTTCGCGCACGCCGTTTTGCTTGACTACCCGCGGCAGCAGCAGTTCCGCGGTTTCGTAAGTGGTAAAACGCTCGGAGCAGGCCTGGCATTCGCGGCGGCGACGCACCTGGTCTCCTTCGGCCACAAGACGCGAGTCGACTACCTTGGTGTCTTCGATACCGCAAAAAGGACAGCGCATAAATTTCCCGGTGCTATTTCAGCGCAGCGACGGACGCGGCATCAGGGGCAACACAGCAGCCGCGCAAGCGAACGGTGATCACTGGTAAACGGGAAAACGCGCGCAAAGCTCTGAGACCTGCGAGCGCACGCGATTGATAACCTCCTCGTTACTGACATCTTCGAGAATGTCGCACATCCAGTGGGTCAGTTCGATAGTTTCCGCTTCACGGAAGCCGCGTGTTGTTATGGCGGGTGTACCAACGCGCAATCCGCTGGTAACAAAGGGAGAGCGCGGATCGTTGGGCACGGCATTTTTATTTACCGTTATATGTGCCGCACCGAGTGCCGCATCAGCATCCTTGCCGGTGTAATCCCTGCCAATCAGGTCGACCAGCATCAGGTGGTTTTCGGTACCGCCGGATACGATTTTGACGCCGCGCTCGATAAAGGTTGTTGCCATCGCTTTGGCGTTGGCAACAACCTGGCGCTGGTAATCCCTGAACTCATCGCTCATCGCCTCCTTGAAACTGACTGCCTTGGCGGCGATCACATGCATCAGCGGGCCGCCCTGGCCGCCAGGGAACACCGCGGAATTAAACTTTTTCTCAAGCTCAGGGTTCTCGCGTGCCAGAATAATACCGCCGCGCGGGCCGCGCAGCGTTTTGTGCGTGGTCGACGTCACGACATCCGCGATCGGCACCGGGTTGGGATAAACGCCCGCAGCTACCAGGCCGGCCACATGCGCCATGTCGACCATCAGGTAGGCACCGACACTGTCGGCGATGTCGCGAAATCGCTGCCAGTCGACGATGCCCGAATAGGCAGAAAAACCTGCGATAACCATCTTCGGCTTGTGCGCTTGCGCGAGCGCAGCGACCTGTTCGTAATCGATTTCACCGGTCTCGGCATTCAGGCCGTACTGCACCGCGTTATAGGTCTTGCCCGAAAAATTCGGCTTCGCACCGTGCGTCAGGTGCCCACCCGCATCGAGGCTCATGCCGAGCACAGTGTCACCTGCATTGAGCAGCGCCATATAAACCGCAGCATTGGCCTGCGAGCCGGAGTGCGGCTGCACATTCGCGTAAGCTGCGCCAAACAGCGCCTTGGCGCGCGCGCAGGCCAGGTCCTCGGCCTTGTCGACGAACTCACAACCACCGTAATAGCGCTTGCCCGAGTAGCCCTCCGCATACTTGTTGGTGAGCACGCTGCCCTGCGCCTCCATAACACGCGGGCTACAGTAGTTTTCCGAAGCGATCAGTTCAATATGCGCTTCCTGGCGGCGCTCCTCGGCGGCAATTGCACTGGCCAACTCCTCGTCAAAGTCGGCAACGGTCATGCTTTTGTCAAACATTCAATAACTCCAGTCCTGGCGGGTGTGGGGAGAACTCGGGTGGGCTTCTCGACAGCCCGTCACGCAGGCGGGTGTTGAAAAACGAGCCGGCATTTTACCCAAACGCGGGCCCCAAGACTACGCTCGCAAGGGTCAGGCGGGCGCCAGAAGCACGTTGAACCCGCAGCGCGTCAAAAGCGTGCGAAAAAACAGTGCGAAAAGTTACGGAAAAAGGTGTAAAAACGCCACGCTCCTCGGGAATTATTCGCCCCCGCATACGTTCGAACTATCCCAAGCGCCACAATTCCCGAGGAATCCACCGTGCAGCCATCTGAATTCCCGCATCCATTTTACGTAGCGAACCGACTTGCCGGATCGCAAAAGCTTGCGCACTGGCTGGGACTGGCCCTGCTTGGCGCGCTTGCGGCGCTGCTTCCGGCACAGGTATTGGCCCATGATCCCGCTTACGGGCATGGCGAACCTGATTGGGATCGCCGCCATGAGCGCGAACCGCATACGCAGCATGACAGGCACGCAGCGCAACACCACCAGGCTGGCGGCTACTGGAATGGCCTGTTTAACGCGGCACTTACTTTCGGCGGCGAGCGGCTCGCAACTGTTGACGTCGACACCCGCTACGACGGTTTTGAGCGCGAGGACATCCGCGCCGGTGAGCTGTTCATGTTCGGCGGCGGCCTGTTGTACATCGAACGCAACTTCCAGCTGCAGGGCACGGTGAATTATCACGTGGATGGGATTTTTGGCGATAACGGCGATGCCAGCTTTACGCGCTGGCCGTTCGAATTACTCGCCTTCACCACCACGCCGCGCTGGCGTATCGGTGGTGGCGTGAGTTACCACGTCGACCCTGAAATCGACATTGACATCGATTTTCAGGCAAGGGAAAAGGTCAGCTTCAAAAACGCCACCGGCATCGTTATCCAGGTTGACTACCGGCTTTCCGACAACCTCAATATCGGGCTGCGGCACACCGCTATCGAGTATGAACCGGACAACAACAGTAATGTTGAAATTGATGGCGACAACACCGGCATTGCCTTCAGCGTTAATTTCTAGCCTTAGCGGGTACTTAAAACCGGATAACCCACGCCGCACTGGCAGCGTACTGCCACCATACATCACTGCTCAGCGTTGCCACGCAACCGCCCGCACAAAAGATTTTCGCATCCGAGCGCAACAGCACGCCGATGGCGCGCAGGTCGAGTCGAAGCGCAACAGAACGATGCAGCGGAATTTGCGCGCCTGCGGCGAAGCCGAATGAAGCACGTGTTAGTGCATCGTAACCGCTGGCATCGAGACGCGATACACCCGCGGTCAATCCCAGGTAGGTCGTAACCGGCGCCGCTGAATCAAAATGGTAGTTGCCTCCTGCGTGCAAATGGTAAACATCAAGGTCGCTGCGCGCCCGATCGCCGCTGCTGCGATCACGCACGTTCAATTGTGACTTGTAGCGGGCAACGTGCAACTCGATATCAGTGTAATCTTCGCCGAAGTTTTCATACACGCTGCTCAACGACAGCGCGTAGGACAAGTCGCCGTCTATCGAAATCGCACTCCCCGCATTCACACCGTCAAGCCCGGAGTCGCCGATGGGCACGGCTACGCCTAGCGCAAACGCCCAATTCGCAGGCGTCCAGTTCGCAGGTGCTTCAGCGCTCGCGCGCGCGCTAAAAAACAAGATAAGCAGAAGCCTTATTAACACTGCGCTTGTTTGTCTGTACCGCTTCAACGTATCATTTTCCCGTTATGTCCCAATGCCTGCGCAGCAAATTGCGGGCGACACATGTAAACACCAGGATGCTATGGCTCAATACGTCTATACCATGAACCGGGTCGGCAAGATCGTACCCCCCAAGCGAGAAATATTGAAGGATATTTCGCTATCGTTTTTCCCCGGCGCGAAAATAGGCGTACTCGGCCTGAATGGTGCCGGCAAAAGCAGCCTGCTGCGCATCATGGCCGGCGTCGACAGTGATTTCCTTGGTGAAGCGAGGCCACAACCTGGCCTTGCGATAGGCTACCTGCCGCAGGAGCCGGAGCTTGATGAGAGCAAGGATGTGCGCGGCAATGTAGAGGCGGGCCTTGGCGAGGTCGCCGAGGCACAGCAAAAACTTGATGCAATTTATGCCGCTTATGCAGAGCCGGATGCTGATTTCGACGCGCTCGCCAAGGAACAGCAGCGACTTGAAAATATTTTACAGGCTTCGGATGCGCACAACCTCGAGCACAAACTGGAGGTCGCCGCCGATGCGCTGCGACTGCCGGCCTGGGATGCCGACATTACCAGGCTCTCCGGGGGCGAACGCCGTCGCGTTGCGCTGTGCAGGTTGCTGCTCTCAAATCCCGACATGCTGTTGCTCGACGAACCCACCAACCACCTCGACGCGGAAAGTGTGCATTGGCTGGAGCGCTTCCTGGAGGATTATCCAGGCACCGTGGTGGCGATAACACACGACCGCTACTTCCTCGACAATGCCGCAGGATGGATCCTGGAACTCGACCGTGGTCGTGGCATCCCCTACGAAGGCAACTATTCCTCGTGGCTCGAGCAAAAGGAACAGCGCCTTGCGATGGAAGAAAAGCAGGAGGCCTCACGGCAGAAAAGTATCAGGGCCGAACTCGAATGGGTGCGCGCCAATCCCAAGGGCAGGCATGCAAAAAACAAGGCGCGACTGCAGCGCTTCGATGAACTCAATTCGCAGGAATTCCAGCGTCGCAGTGAAACCAATGAAATTTATATACCACCCGGCGACAGGCTGGGAGACAAGGTAATCGAGCTTGTCGATGTCAGTAAATCCTACGGCGACAAAAAATTGCTGGATGGGCTTTCACTCAGCGTACCGAAAGGCGCAATCGTTGGCATCATAGGAGGCAATGGCGCTGGTAAATCAACACTGTTCAAACTGATCATCGGCACAGAACAACCGGATTCGGGAAAAGTTGAAATCGGTGAGACGGTTAAAATTGCGCACGTCGAACAGATGCGTGACGAACTGCAGGACGACAAGTCGGTTTGGGAAGCGGTGTCCGGCGGACACGAATTATTGCATATCGGTGGCTACGAAGTTTCATCCCGTGCCTACGTCGGCCGCTTCAATTTCAAAGGCACCGACCAACAAAAGCAGGTTGGCAATCTATCCGGTGGTGA
>JBATGO010000101.1:0-8154 GCA_049665845.1 Pseudomonadales bacterium
GTGCTTCCTGCCATACCAATAACAGTTATTGCAGCGTCGGCAGCATGGCGGAGACCAACTGGGATTTTATGCTGGCACCAAATCGCTTGGCGAATTCTTCAAAGGGATTCGGGGTAATCGTATAATCGCGAATTGTCTCGACGCCAAGCACATCGCGCGCAACTTTACCCACGCTGCCCAACCCGTCGACCAGGCCTTTTTCAACCGCCTGCTCTCCGGTCCAGACCAGGCCCGAGAAAATCTCGGGGTCATCAAGCAGTCGTGTACCCCTGCCCTTCTTGACTACTTCCATGAACTGCTTGTGCGTCACGGTTAATACCCCCTGCCAGAATTCACGATCGCGGGGCTTTTCCGGCGAAAACGCATCCAGAAAACTTTTATTGTCGCCCGCAGCATAAACGCGCCTGTCGATACCCGCCTTGTCGAGCAACCCATTAAAACCAAAACCGGCACTGATCACACCAATTGACCCTACCAGGCTCGCCTTGTCGGCGTAGATTTCATTCGCGGCCGAGGCAATGTAATAACCTCCCGATGCACCCAGATCCGCAATCACCGCGTAGATTTTTTTCTCCGGGTGCAGATCACGCAGGCGAAAAATTTCGTCGTTGATTAAACCCGACTGCACAGGGCTGCCACCGGGCGAGTTGATCGACAGAATTACGCCAACCGCACTCTCCGCTTCAAAGGCATTGCGCAAACCGGTCACGACAGCATTTGCGTTCGCAGCCATATCAGCGGCGATGACGCCATCGAGGGATACCAACGCAACATGTTGCTTGCCAGGGCCAGTCAGTGACCGATCCCCTTTTGGTGCGAGCATCACGAGAAAAAACAGCAGGTACAGAAAGGTCAGCGATTTGAAAAATATACCCCAGCGACGCGCTTTGCGCTGTTCGACGACCGAGGCGAGCGCAACCTTTTCGAGTATGCGCCACTCCGGCTTATGTCCCTCAGCCGCACCGCCCATTGATTCACCAGCCATGCTTTGGCGGTCTTTGTCGCTTTCGTTAAACAAGATTCATCTCCGGATTTCGTGCTGCAAGCAGTGTATCAAGCCCTGCGCTGTTCTCTCTGTTGGACATGGGATTTACGCCGAACTGTGAATGATAGACCAATTGCCCCTTGCTGAATATTTGCACATCGCATGACCGATACAATATTGCAATGCGCGTCCAATCGAAACTCAACAATAGCAGCATGTACAGTGCCAGCAGCTACAGCACCGGGCCCTGCAGCATCGGCCAATTCAATAGTGCCGGGGGCTTGTCGATTAACCAGTCAGGCGAATAACGCTGCAATATTTTCTCTTCGTGAACGCCATAGGTCGCAGCCACTCGACGCATACCCAGCGCCTGTGCCATTTGCATGTCGTAACTGGTATCGCCAATCATTACCGCTTCATCGGCCTTGCTGTCCATGTAGCGCAACAGATCGCGCAGCATGGCCGGGTCCGGCTTGGAGGCTGACTCATCGGCTGTGCGGGTAGCGCTGAACAGTTTTGCGAGCCCGGCATTGGCCAGTGCACGATCGAGACCGCGCCTGCTCTTGCCGGTGGCAATTGCCAGCTCATGACCATCATTCAACAATTTTTCGAGCAACACGTCCACGCCATCGAACAAGCGCAGCGCATAGCCTGCACTTTCAAGTGCCATGAAGCGCTCGCTGTAGGCTTTACAGAATGCGCTGACTTGCACAGGCTGCAACTGCGGATGCAGTTTGCGCGCTGCATCGGCAAGTCCCAACCCGATAAGACTCGCGCAGTCGCGGTGCGCACGCTCCGGCAAACCCAATGTGTCTCCCGCCTGCTGCAGCGCATGCACAATATGACTTTCGCTATCGGCCAGCGTGCCGTCCCAGTCGAAAATCAGTAGCATGCTTGCAATAGCTCCATCTCACATCGACCAGTCTGTTGCTCGAAAACTTCAGTCATCGATTGCCTCAATCATCGATTGCCTCAGCCATCGATTGGCTCAACCAGCGGCTGCCACGAAGTGGGCAGTGGCGCTTCTATGCTGTGCAGCCCCTCTGGCTCAGGCAGCGTAATGGAATGGGCATGCAAAAAAAGTTGCCGGTAACCAAGGGCGCGCAACGCGCGATCGCTTTCAGCATCGCCGTATTTAGGATCGCCCGCAATCGCATGACCTGCCGCCTGGCAGTGCACACGGATCTGGTGGGTGCGGCCAGTGACCGGTTGCACACCGAGCAGCGTGTAGCGGTCGAAGCGCTTGCGAATTTCGAAACGGGTTTCCGATGGCTTGCCCGCCTTGTCGACCCTGACCATGCGTTCACCTGAGCGCAGTACGTTTTTCTGCAGCGGCGCGTTGAGCACCTGCAACGAAGCAGGCCAATGCCCGTGTACCAAGGCCAGATAGTTTTTTTCGAGCTGCTTCTCGCGCAGCGCAGCGTGAAATCGTTTCAGCGCGGTACGCTTTTTCGCCAGCACCAGCGCTCCGGAGGTATCCTTGTCGAGGCGATGGCACAACTCGAGTGGTTGTTGCGCGCCGGCCAGCCTCGGCAACTGCCGCAACGCCTCGACCACGCCCAGCGATTCGCCACTGCCGCCGTGTACCGCGATACCGGCCGGCTTGTTCACCACCAGCCATTGGGCATCTTCAAACACGATGGCCTGCTCGAGTTGCGCCAGCAATCCCGCACCGGCCAGCGCGATTTCGCCGGGCGCCGGCAAGTGGACAGGCGGGATGCGCACGTTGTCTCCGGCAACGACGCGATACTCCGGTCGCACCCGCCTTTTATTCACGCGAACTTCGCCCTTGCGCAACAGACGGTAGAGTCGCGCGCGCGGCAACCCTTTCAGCCTTGTGGCAAGAAAATTGTCGATGCGCTGGCCTTCGTGCTCGTCATCGACGGTCACGAAGCTTACTTTTCCAGGGGTAATGCTCATAAAAACAGCAGTTTGATAGCGCCCAGGCCCTCCCGTCGAAAAATCGACCAGCCAGATTCCGGGCAGCATTCTACAACTAACACCGTTGTCCGGGGCGCCGCATAATGGTAACTTAGCGGGCTGAGCCGCAAAGCTGCTATACCAGCGAATGCCGCCGAGTAAGCCGGAGAGCACTTCGAAGCATCCGGTACTTGTGCTGTCGTTACGTGGCTCAGGTCCAGACCATGCCAGGTCATCGAGCGGGCAAGTTCACTTGCCACAGATAAATCGCACTTTTTTTGAACAACGCGATCAAACTGGAAAGCGCGGGCTTTGCTGGTAAAGGTACTTGTAACGAAACTGGTCGAGCGCCCTTGGCCAGTCTTCCTATACTTTGAACTACCTTTAAAGAGCGAAAAAAATCGCAGGCCAGGTCCGAGCGAGCAGAACGGGCAAAGAACACACGAAATACAAGTACGACGAGCGCAATAAACGAACCGGACACAAAGCAGAAACTCTGAGACAGAATCAGGAACGTAAACAATCAGTACCCTAAACAAAAGCAGTTAAACAGAAATACCAAACAGCACGTCACCGGGATTTTCGGTACGGCGGAATCCGCAACGCAAACAGGCGGTGTCCAGGGAGGCAAAGCCCCCAGGAAATTGTTGTGTACATCATTGCACACAGGCCGTGGGTCAGGCAGAGCGCAATCAATCCGGCGCGCGCTGGCCCCTACAGGCAAAACGACACCCAGGACGATTTTGCATGCGGTTCCAAAACGACAGGATATAAAGAAGGATAAATCACGCAACGCAGATACAGGCAGTACCGGCGACTTAGGCCGGGAATCCTGTATTTGAGATGGTCGAACCACGCGGTGGTTACCAGAAGCGCACGTTGTTATACAGTTGTTGCCCACGCAACGCTGTGCGCCAGGCGAAACGCACGCCAATAGCTTGAATCAAGTTAAGTGCGGTCGCCGGAGTTGCTGCAGCCGGATTTGCTGCAGTTAAGGTATCGACCCGGCTCGTACAACAGGTGCGAGCAGACCCGGCGCATGTCGCCAACGTGTCATCCGCCAGTTCACTTTTCGCTGCGCGGCTTTATCCGTCCCGGCCGGGCCATGCCCGGGCCGTAGCTTGCAGGGCCCTGGCCCTTGCAATGCCAACCACCTGTCTCCGCCCTGCCCTCGCCCCTGCGTGCGCAATCGCGCAACGACTGCGCGTCAAGGAGACATCATGAAACGTATGCTAATTAATGCCACCCAGCCCGAAGAACTGCGGGTGGCCATGGTCGACGGGCAACGCCTGTACGACCTCGATATAGAAAACCGTAACCGCATCCAGAAAAAATCCAGTATCTACAAGGGCAAGATCACCCGCGTAGAGCCAAGCCTCGAGGCCGCCTTTGTCGATTTTGGTGCCGAACGCCATGGTTTCCTGCCACTAAAGGAAATCGCCCGCCAGTACTTCAACAAGCAGCCCGCGCAGGGACCGGGCCGCATGAACATCAAGGATGTCATCAAGGAAGGCACCGAAGTTATTGTTCAGGTCGAAAAAGAGGAGCGCGGCAGCAAGGGAGCGGCGCTTACCACTTTTATCAGCCTTGCCGGCCGCTACATGGTGCTGATGCCGAATAACCCGCGCGCCGGTGGCATCTCGCGGCGTATCGAAGGTGAGGAACGCGACGATTTACGCAAAACCATTGCACAACTCGAAATGCCCGCGGGCGTTGGCGTGATCGTGCGTACCGCCGGCATCGGCAAGACCGTCGAGGAACTGCAGTGGGACCTCGACTACCTGATGACCATCTGGAATGCGATCACCGAGGCAGCCGAGGGGCGCAAGGCACCCTTCCTGATCTTCCAGGAGAGCAACATCATCGTGCGCGCGATTCGCGATTACGTGCGCGATGATATTGGCGAAGTCCTGATCGACGGTACCGATGCGTATTTCGAAGCCTCGCAGTTCGTCGAAATGGTAATGCCCAACTTCGCGAGCCGCATCAAGCACTACCAGGACGAGATCCCGCTGTTTAACCGCTACCAGGTCGAAAGCCAGATCGAGACCGCATTCCAGCGCGAAGTGAGCCTGCCTTCCGGCGGGTCGATTGTGATCGACCCGACCGAAGCGATGGTCGCCATCGACATTAACTCGGCGCGCGCCACCAAAGGTTCGGATATCGAGGACACTGCGCTGCGAACCAACCTCGAAGCAGCCGAAGAAATCGCCAGGCAACTGCGGCTGCGCGACATCGGCGGGCTGATCGTGATCGACTTTATCGACATGAATCACCAGCGTAACCAGCGCTCGGTCGAGAATCGCATGCGCCAGTCGCTGGAAGCAGATCGTGCGCGCGTGCAAGTTGGCAAGATTTCGCGCTTCGGGCTGCTCGAGATGTCACGCCAGCGGCTGCGACCATCGCTGGATGAAACAATTGCCTCAATCTGCCCGCGGTGCAGCGGGCAGGGCACTATCCGCGATACCAAATCGTTGGCACTGGTAATCCTGCGCCTGATCCAGGACGAATCGCAAAAAGATCGCAGCGCTGAAATTCGTGCCGTGGTGCCGGTTGAAGTTGCGACCTACCTGCTTAACGAAAAGCGCGCGGCGATCCGCTCGATCGAAAAAGCCAACAACCTGCACGTACTGGTCATACCCAACCCCGGAATGGAAACGCCACACTACGAGGTGACGCGCTTGCGTGAGGGTGATGCCGAAGTGGGCGATACGGTCAGTTATGAACTGACCAACGAAGCCGAAATCGAGGAATCAATTCACGAAGCGCGCGCCCAGGAAGTCGTCAGGCGGCCCGTCGCAGCCGTCACTTCCGCATCGCTTTCGCCGGCCAAACCACGGCCTTTTGCAGCGCCCCTCGCCGCAGAGCCCACACCTGCAGCCGAGCAGAAGTCCGGCCTGCTCAAAGGCCTGTGGAATAAACTTTTCGTCAGCGCAATACCGGAGCAGGCGCTACCGGGCACTCCAGCCACCCCGGCAGGAATAAGCAGCCCGCGCGGCAGCGAAAGTGCGCGAACAAACGATAACCAAGATAAGCGCAACCGCAACAGAAAACCCGCTGACAGAAGCAGGAGCGAAGGCAGGAGCGGGACCGATGCGCAACGTCCGCGCAGGCACCGGTCCGACACACGCGAAGATACTCGCGATGAAGCGCGTGTTCGTGCCGCGGGCAACGAGGGTGACAACTCCAATATCGAAAAACAGGCCGGGGAAAATACGCGCGGTGGCCGCAGTCGGGGCGGTCGCGGTCGGCGCCGGGAAAATCAGCAGGATAACCGCTATGCGCAGGGCACAGGCCAGCGAGCTGACGGGCAGAACGAGCAGGAATCGCTGGGCGACGATGCCAATACGCAACGCAGCGAAACACGCGGATCCCGCGGCAATCGAAACAGGCAGCGCGAAGACTCAATCCAGACAAAGGACCAACAGGGTACCGATACAAGCATTGCTGGCATCGAAACGCAGGCGATCGATGCGGATACCGCGACCAATGAAGCCGGCGATGCGTCGCTTCGAAAGCGGCCAGACAACCAGCGCGGTCGCACCGCGCGCGGCCCACGTCGACGTGGCGGCAGGCGCAGTGAAGCAGCCACGGCAGCAATTGCCACACCGCTGGCAGGCGATCTGGCGGACGTCGTCGAAAAGCAATCGGTAACTGTTGATGCAACCACATCTGGAAACCTGCCCACTGACGACGCACCGCGCGATTTAGCGCCAGCTGCGCGGCAGGAATTTCACAAGCCACCTCGCAGTCGTCCTGATTATGTCGAATCAAAGCTGACCGATGCTACGCCACCAGCAGGCGCACACGCCGACGAAACCGGGCAACATCAATCATTCCTGCAGCAGGCTACACCTGAGCCAGCGCACGGTGAAATCGCCGCACAAGCTGAACATCAGGACTTGCTTGCCAGCGCCGAGCATCCTGATGCGCAACTTTCAGCGCGAAATCCAGTTGCTCAACCCTCGGCACCAGTATTCGTCGACAACGCGCAACCAACCCAACGGGCCAGCAACGACCCGCGTGCCCGCAAGCGCGAGGCGGTCAAGCACGAAATCAAAAGTGGCACACTTGAGGTTAAGGTGAGCAAACCACTGGTTGCCGATGCTGCATCGGTGCAGCGCCCCGTAATCGAGCGTGCGCCAAATGATCCCAGAGCGCGACACCGGCAGGATAGCTCGCCCGAAAATGCAGAGCATGAAAATGCGTAAGCAGAGAGGTGAAATGGTCGCGTGCTAAATGGGGAAAATTCGCTTGTCTGCTGGATTATCGCCAGTATACTTTCGCGCTATAACGGAGGGGTGGCTGAGTGGTCGAAAGCACTGGTCTTGAAAACCAGCGTACGGCAACGTACCCAGGGTTCAAATCCCTGCCCCTCCGCCATTATTTCCAGCTGAGCAATCGCATGAGGCAATGAGAGCCAGGGCGCGAGGGATGCGGCGATTCGAATCCGTGGTGCAGGCTCAGATGTTCCTAAGTGTGCACGCGTCAGTGGAAAACCTGTTTAATCCAGGCAGACAATTGATCAGCGCTGGACACTATCGAAATCTTAGGACAAGCGCGCTTTTCGAATGGAACAAGGTAGCTGACCGAGATTAAACCGGTGTTTTCTTAGGTCTTAAGAATTTAACTTGTCAGCACCCTGCGAATCACTTGTTAATGCCTCGCGGCAACATACTCATATTTACGCTATATAAAAAACAATTACCTGACCTTTGCGTATTACCTGCTGACTCTCCGCGCGGTTTGCGACCTCTACTTCTATCCGAAAAGGCTGTCAATGGTATCGACGGCCCAAGCACGCGAGAGTAAACAGGCTTGAGAAGAACAGCCATATTCCGGCGGGCAATGGCACGATCGAAAATCCGACTTCGGCACTGGATGGAAGAATCAGCTGACTGTCAGAGGAGCCTAACGTAAATTCAAGATGCCCGCCGACAACCGGGTCAAACGTGGAAAAAAACTGGGGTCCGTGCCCGTAGAATGCATAGGGCGAACTTCCGCCGCCAGCTGCTTGTGCCGGATTCAGTAGAGGCGGCACGCTGCCTACCGGAGGTAAAATTACCGCTCCACTCACGTAACCGTACCAATCATCGATTACATCAGTGCCTACGGGAACTGCAAGCGAGTTCGGGCCATTAAAATAAAGCGGCTCGTTAAACCCATTGGCAACCTCTGCATTCAAGCCGTCCGCAAAATTTCCGTTAACTATCCCGACAACGTATTGGTGGCTGAAGTCTATAACCACC
>JBATGO010000102.1:0-5385 GCA_049665845.1 Pseudomonadales bacterium
GGCGGGCTGAACGTGCTCGAAAGCGAACAGCTCGCGCTGGATACTGCAGGTACCTTTGTCGAAGTCTGTGCGGCGCTCGATATACCCTATGTTTTCAAGGCGTCTTTCGACAAGGCCAATCGCTCGAGCCTGAATTCCTTTCGCGGGCCCGGGCTGGAAAAGGGAATCCGGATCCTGCAAAAGGTGAAGTCGGCGTTCGGTGTGCCGGTCATTACCGACGTGCACGAACCCTGGCAGGCAAAACCTGTTGCTGAAGTTGCCGATGTGTTGCAGTTACCGGCCTTTTTATCTCGGCAGACCGACCTGGTACGCGCGCTGGCGGAAACCGGCGCGGTTATCAATATCAAGAAAGCGCAGTTCCTTGCGCCAGAGGAGATGCGCCATATTCTCGCCAAGTGCGAAGAGGCGGGCAACAGGAAACTGATGCTCTGCGAGCGCGGCACCATGTTTGGTTATAACAACCTCGTGGTCGATATGCTTGGCTTCGCGACGCTGAAGCGCTTCGGCTATCCGGTCATTTTCGATGTCACCCATGCACTGCAAAAACCCGGCGGGCTCGCGGATGCGGCCGATGGTCGGCGAGCGCAGGTGCTGCAGCTGGCGCGCGCGGGCATAGTGCAGGGGCTGGCGGGGCTGTTCCTCGAGGCGCACCCGGATCCGTCACGGGCAAAATGTGACGGCCCCTGTGCGCTGCCGCTGGCGCAATTACAGCCTTTCCTGGAACAGCTTGTGCAGCTCGACAGACTTGCGAAGCAGTTAACCGAGCTGGAAATCAGTTAATGCTACATAGCTTCAAAACTTATTAATACTTTAAAAGGTAGATATTCGCCATGGCAAAAATCCAATCGATCACCGCACTTGAAGTGCTGGATTCTCGCGGCAACCCCACGGTAGAGGCAAAGGTTGTGCTTGATTCCGGCGCGACCGGGCTTGCCTGTGCGCCCTCCGGCGCTTCAACCGGCTCACGCGAAGCGCTCGAGCTGCGCGATGGCGATGCGGCACGCTACCTTGGCAAGGGCGTGCAGAAGGCAGTCGACAATATCAATACGCGCATCGCCACTGCGTTGAAGGGCCACGACGCGATGGCGCAGCGTGCGATCGACGGCGTGATGCTCGATCTTGATGGCACCGAAAACAAACAGAATCTTGGTGCGAACGCAATCCTGGCCGTGTCACTGGCAAGCGCCAAGGCCGCAGCGATTGATGCGGGTATCCCGCTGTACCAGCACATTGCCGATATCAACGGCACCGCCGGTCAGTATTCCATGCCGGTGCCAATGATGAATATCGTCAACGGTGGTGAACACGCCGACAACAATGTCGACATCCAGGAGTTTATGGTGCAGCCGGTTGGTGCACCGACCTTTGCCGAGGCATTGCGATGCGGTGCGGAAATTTTTCACGCCTTGAAAAAGGTGCTATCGAAGCGCGGCTTGAACACGGCCGTGGGCGACGAGGGTGGTTTTGCGCCGGATCTGGGTTCCAATGCCGAGGCCTTGTCGCTAATTGGCGAAGCGGTCGGCAACGCCGGTTACAAGCTGGGCGAAGAAGTTACGCTGGCGCTCGATTGCGCGGCTTCGGAATTTTATCGCGATGGTAAATACCAGCTGTCCGGCGAAAACAAAAGCTTTGATGCGAACGGGTTTGCCGATTACCTGGTGGGGCTTTGCGACGCGCATCCGATCATTTCTGTAGAAGACGGCATGGACGAAAGCGACTGGGCTGGCTGGGCTGCACTGACCAACAAGATTGGCGACCGCATACAACTGGTCGGTGACGACCTGTTCGTTACCAACACGCGTATTTTACAGCGCGGTATCAATGAAAAAATTGCCAACTCGATCCTGATCAAGTTTAACCAGATCGGCTCGCTCAGCGAAACGCTGGACGCGATTGCGATGGCACGCAAGGCAGGTTACACCGCAGTAATTTCGCATCGCAGCGGTGAAACCGAAGACACCACGATTGCCGACCTCGCGGTGGGCACCGCGGCGGGGCAGATAAAAACCGGCTCGCTGTGCCGCTCCGACCGCGTTGCGAAATATAACCGGCTGCTGCGCATAGAATCCGAGCTGGGCAGCAATGCGCCCTACCGGGGCCGTGCCGAGTTCGGGCGCTAGCGAGAATACGTGCTGGATATGTCGAGCTACAGATTGCCGAGCCTGCGACGGCGCCTGCTTGTTGCGGGTGTTTTGTTGTGTCTGGCATTGGCTGGTTTGCAGTACCGGCTCTGGATTGCGCAGGGCAGCCTGACCCATACGGCGTCGCTGGAGCGCAAGCTCGAGGTGCAAAGCCAGGCCAATGAAAAACTCAAACAGCGCAACGATCGCATGCGCGTCGAAATTTCTGCGCTCAAGCAAGGCACGGCGCAGCTTGAAGCGCGTGCACGCGAGGACCTGGGGCTGGTGAAAAAAGACGAAACCTATTTCATGTTCGTCGATGAATCCCGTCCGGTCGACGCGGAATAGCGTCCAGCTGCTAGTGCGTGTATGTCGTCCAAATATAAAGCCTAGCGCCTGTCGCAAGCGCGTTTACCAACATGAGAACCAGCTGTTTTGCCGCACTCAGAGCAAGAATCCAGGGCATCGCATAGCTGGCGTGGCAAAGCCATCTGGGCGGTAGTGCCTGCCGCTGGCGGTGGCCGGCGCTTTGGCGGCGATGTACCCAAGCAGTACGCACAACTGAATGGCCAGGCGGTGCTCGCACACAGTCTGGCTACGCTGGCTTTGCCTGCACTGGTCGAGAAAATTGTTGTTGTACTCGCGCCGGGCGATCATTTTTTTGCATCGATAGAGAAGCCGGCGCAATGTGCAGTCAGCACTGCGGTTGGCGGCAATTCGCGCGCAGAGTCAGTGATGGCCGGTTTGCGCAGTCTGCAAGACTTTGCCGCTGCCGATGATTGGGTGCTGGTGCACGATGCTGCGCGTCCGCTACTCGGCAGGGCTGCGTTGGTGCGTTTGTTAACGGCGCTACGTGATGATGCAGTAGGCGGGTTACTGGCGCTGCCGGTACACGATACGGTCAAGCTTGCCTGCGATAAATTGCAGGGGCACAAGGAATCGGAAAAAACGCCGCAAGTGCAGTCGGTAGAGCGAACGCTGGACAGGCAGCGCATCTGGCTCGCACAAACACCGCAGATGTTTCGCTATCAATTGTTGTGCGATGCGCTGCAAATGGTGTTGGACAGTTATAGCGGCGACACGCAGTCAGCGACCGATGAGGCCAGCGCGATGGAGCTGGCAGGTCACCGAGTGCGATTGGTGAGGGGCGACGCGCAAAACATCAAAATTACTACCCAGGCAGATCTGCAACTGGCGAGCCACTATCTGCTTTGTCGTGAACCATCGGATGAAAGATAACGAAGTGTTAATGCGAATTGGACAGGGCTTTGACGTGCACGCCTTCGATGAGGCGGCGGCGCACAGCGACGCTTTTGTTACATTGGGCGGTGTGAATATAGCCCACAGCATGCCGTTGCGCGCGCACTCGGATGGCGATGTGGTTCTGCACGCGCTGTGCGATGCGATACTCGGTGCACTGGCACTCGGTGATATCGGCCAGCTTTACCCTGATACAGATGCACGTTACGCGGATGCGGATTCGCGCGAGCTGCTGCGTGATGTGGTGGCGCGAGCCAGTAAGAAAGGATTTCGCGTGAACAATGCCGATCTGACCGTTATCGCTGAACTTCCGCGCATTGCCGCACACAGTCTTGCGATGCGGCAAAACATTGCTGGCGATTGCGCGGTTGCGCTCGACGTTATTTCGGTTAAGGCAACCACCAGTGAAAAACTCGGCTTTACCGGCCGCGGCGAAGGCATTGCCTGCATGGCACAGGTCTTGATGATATCGACAACTACCGTCAGTGCGCAGTCGTGACTCGCACCTCAAGCAGCTCCCTGAGCGATGCCAGTGGAGAAAAACCGGTGGTTGCCGCTTCGCGCGAGCGCGCCAAAGCACCCGCGTCCCGCTGGGAGAGGGCGCTGCACAACAGCTGGTCGCACGCGCAGGGAGCGCCGTCGCTGGCAGGCAAGCTGCGGGTCGAACCGGAAGATTTTTGTGTCCGGGAGTTGCTACGCTTCGAGCCTGAAGCAGCTGACCCAGCAGGTGCAAGCGCTAGCCCGCATCGATTGCTCAAGCTCGAAAAGCGCGTAATCGATACGCTGGCATTACAGCGACAGCTCGCTGAACGCTGCGGCTGCAAATTGCGCGATATTGGTTATGCGGGTCTGAAGGACAAGCATGCCCTCTGTGAACAGTGGATGAGTATACCGGCGCTCGGCGATGGTGCGTCGCTGCAGCGGCTGCGCGAATGGCAGGTGAGCGGTGCCGGTAGCTGGCGTATTATCGATGTCCGGCCGCAGCGCAGGAAGCTTGCGCAGGGCGCGCACAGGGGCAATCAATTCGCTGTCCGTGTGCGCAATGTATTTCTCGATAATGCGGGCAGCCAGCAAAACGTCGATCGGGGTAACAGCGAAGCTGCGTTACAGGCGCGAGCAGAAGCAATTACAGCGCGCGGCTTTCCCAATTATTTCGGCGAACAACGTTTTGGCCTGAACGCCGGTAATCTTGCGCGTGGTTTCGGCCATTTCGTGCAGGGCAGGCGGGCATCGCGCGCGCAACACGGTCTTTACCTGTCGGCATTGCGCAGCTACCTGTTTAACGAAGTACTGCATCGTCGCGTTGTCGATCAAAGCTGGTGCAAGGTTTTGCCGGGCGATGCGCTGGTACTCGATGGCAGCAAGAGCTTCTTCCGGCCTGACGCCAACGCAACAGAACAGGAAAAAGCTGATATTGCCGACAGAATTACCGCGGGCGATTTGCATGTTGGCGGCCCGCTGTTTGGTAAAAAAGCCGATAACGCGCAAGCTTCTTCCGCTGTGGAAGAGGCTGTGCTCGTTGAAAACAGTGATATTGCAGAATGCCTGGCGCGTGCCGGCGCGCAATACGCAGTGCGAGCGCTGCGGGTGATACCGCGCGATCTGGTATTACTGCGCGAGCAAAGCGATGTCGTACTTACTTTTACATTACCGGCTGGCAGTTTTGCAACTGCCTTGCTGAGAGAACTGTTTGCGTATCGCGATGTATCGCGGGAAGCGCAGAAAAATACAGCGCAAGCTATGCCCGACGAAACGGCAAGCGAGGAACCTGCGCTATGAGAAGCAGCGAGCCACTTAACCCCGCAGCATTGCAGCGGGCGCGCAATCGTCTGGTCGACGCACTGCAATCCGAGGGGATAAACCATACGGGCGTACTCGAGGCGATGCGCAGCGTGCCGCGGCATCTGTTTGTAGAGCCTGCCTTGCAATACAGGGCTTACGAGGATACGGCATTGCCGATAGGCCAGGCACAAACGATATCGCAGCCTTTTATCGTCGCGTTGAT
>JBATGO010000103.1:0-2204 GCA_049665845.1 Pseudomonadales bacterium
GGATGTATTTATCCGGATGTTTCGCGATTTTCTTCAGGACCGTACTTTCACACCCTTGCTTGGTCTTGAATTTGGTAGCGCTTTTGACCTGGCAATAAAACACCTTGGTGCAGCCACTGCCAGAACCATTGGAGCCGGAGCCACTAGAACCAGAGCCAGTGGAGCCGGTATTGCCATCAATGCAATTACCCAGCGTGAATTGACCCGGATCTTCCGCTATTTTTTTCAAAACCTTCTTTTCTTTGCCGATCTTCGTTTTGAAAGTACCGGGGGGCTTCTCTTTACAGTAATAGATTAGGGTTGCGCTCCCATTGCTCCCATTGCTCCCTGCACTCGCGGCGGACGAAAAAGCAACCGCGTAAAAGAATGCGATTATTGAAACGAACAACGCTGCAACGAACAATAACCGACCGGAAATTGTATTCATGAGGTATATAACTCCACTGCTTGTTATCACTTTTTATCCTGCAAAACGCGAACCATGGTAGCATAGGTAACTTACCCACACTACTAAAAGTTCATAAAATCAACCGGTTTTTGTTGGTAAATAGGGGAAACCAGGCAGAGCACTGCCTACTCGCACCCTCGCTTGATCGTTTTCACCCGGATATCACAGCCAAGGGTATGGAAGTTATGAGGTTTTTAGGGGAAGACCGCCCTGGTAGCCCGCCCCTTCCCCCATTATTGCATCGAGTACAGGCTCGAGCATTGGCCAGGTAGACGCTGGGTGCTAATTGAGACTCTATCCGAGCGGCGATTACTGCAACAGATACACTGAGAATATCCATAGCGCTCGGCTACAGTGCACGTACATAAACTGGATATCTATTGTACATTTTATATCCAGCTTGCTATTCTGGTCCGGTCGCGGCCCTGCCGCAGGCCTTCAGTCCAGGAAGGAAACAGGCAGCAAGAAACAGGACATATCAACAGGCAATATCAAGAATTATAAATTCAACAGTTTCGACCGACTGTTTTAACCAAAACAAAAGTTATTGAGAATAATTATGTTACAAAAATCGATGGCGTCCTTTTGCATGATGGCTTGCGTGACTTTTTTTTCGTCCGCTGCTGCCGCAGGTAATTTTTCTTTTACGGGTTCATTCAATCAGGATGACGAAATCCAACTGATCAACTTTGTACTGACAGCACCGACGACGGTAACCTTGCGATCTTATTCCTATGGTGGCGGAACCCAAGCTGACGGAAATATTGTTGTTGCCGGTGGTTTTGATCCGGTTTTAGCAGTTTTCGATTTCCAGGGAGATTTTGTAGTTCAGCAAGAGGATGCCCCAATTGGCACGGTAACTCCCGACCCCAACGGCAATGAATGGGATGTATATCTGCAATTGGCATTGCCGGCAGGTGAATATTTTCTTGCTATAACGCAATATGACAATCTTACAGAAGGCAACTTCCCCGGGGGCAACTTCTCTAATGGTTTCGACAGGCAGGGAACTGGCAACTTTACGGGCACGGTTTTCAATTGTTCAAATCTAATGTTTTGTGACTTTGATGACAATAACCGGACGAGTCAATGGGCCTTTGACATTCTGGGTGCAGACCTTGCTTCAACTTCTACTATTGTTGTCCCGACAAACGTACCCTTCTTGCCAATCTGGGCGATGGGCGCTTTAGCCCTTGCCCTGGTGGGGATCAGACGCGCCCGGTAATCCAGCCCTAACAATCCACCACCGCTGGCGCCGCTTCCATTGCCACGCGCACCCGGCAGCTTACAATTCCATGATGACATGCAATAATGACGGTGAAATTTTACCGGGATCGGTTGCGCCTGTAAGCGATGTATCCGGAGTTCATCTCTACGGGAAGAATATGCGTTTGATGAGCCACTTTTTTTCCAGGATCCGTGCACCCCGGATCCATGCGCCACGGTTCCATGCGCCACGGTTCCATGCGCCACGGTTCCATGCACAACGGTTCCATGCACAACGGTTCCATGCAGCGAAAACCAGCGCATTCGCCGTTGCGGGCATCCTGATGCTCTGCGCTGCCACCTTGTTGTCCGGCGGATGCGCGACGAATCCTGGCGCGCCCATTGATGGCTCTATGGTCTCGCCCTCGGCAGCCGACTCATCAACAAATTACATCATTGGCCCAGGCGATACCTTGAATATTTTCGTATGGCGCAACCCTGACGTATCCGGCGAGGTTCCGGTACGGCCCGACGGAAAAATTACCACGCC
>JBATGO010000104.1:0-4298 GCA_049665845.1 Pseudomonadales bacterium
CTATACAGCAGGTTACTTTGTTTATTTTAAATTCTCTCGCGGATATGATTGAGTCCCGCGTGTTCGGGAATTTAAACAATGCATAAATGGGAAATACCTGCTGTCGCATTAAATGCGTAACAGCAACCGGAATCGAACCGCCTGGAGGGGGAACACCTGGCATGCCAAACACAAATCACCATGTCCATTTAATCGCAGGCCCGCGGCATCGCGCGCGCCGGCTATTTCCTGCGCTGACCGCGCTGCTGGCGCTGTCGATGCTGCTTGCAAGTTGCAGTACAGTGATTTCCGCCGCGCGCCAGAACCCGATCAGCGAAGACTACTGCAAGCGCACCCCGGGTGCCTACGTTGACGATGAGTTCATAGAAACCAAGGCGAGTGTCAACCTGAAGGAAACCGACCGGCGCTTCAGGCAATCGCAGGTCAAGGTAACCAGTTACAACGGCGTGGTGTTGTTGTCAGGCAACGTGCCAGAATCCGACCTGCGCGACGTGGCAACCAATATTGTGCAACAAATTCGCAAGGTACGCCGCGTGCACAACGAACTCAATATTTCGCCACCGCGCTCTTTCGGCGCAAAAATCAGCGATTCATGGCTGGCTACCAAGGTCCGCACCCGCTTCCTTTTCGACAAGCATATAGCCAGCAGCCGCATCAAGGTGGTTGCCAACAACGGCGTGATCTACCTGCTCGGGCTGGTCAATCACCAGGAGGCCGACACCATCGTCAACAAGGCGAAAACGATTTACGGCCTGCAAAAAATTGTCAGGGTGTTTGAATACATTGATTGATGGCGAAGGACGACGACTGATGTCGCAGCACGGGCTCGCGGCGCTACTTGACGACCCTGAGGCTGGGTTTTTGTTCGCTGGCGCTGGGTTTGTCCTGCCTCGACACCAGCTTGGGCCCGCCGCGCGGAGGCCCATCACCGGGTGACGGGCCGGAGCCGGCCTCGAACATCATGCCCTGGCCATTCTCCTTGGCGTAGATACCAAGAATTGAAGGCAGCGGGGCAAACACATCACGCGGTATGCCTGAAAAGCGCGCGTTAAAACGCATGCCCTGGTTGTCTACAGTTAGATGCACAACAGCCTGCGGCGCAACATTCAGGACGATCTGGCCATCCTTGACGAATTCCTGCGGCACCTCGACACCTTGCTGGTAAGCATCGACAAGTACGTAGGGCGTGCATTTATTATCGACAATCCACTGGTACAAGGCGTTAACCAGGTAGGGTTTGCTCGACGACATGGCCGGTTTTTTCGAATCAGTCATACAACCAACCTGTGTGCAACCCGGCGCTGCGCCTGCTGACGCGCAGCGCGGATTATTTCGACGCGCGTAGTTCGCGTTCCTGGTCGGTAAGACTCTCCTGGAACGAGGGCATCTCGAACAGCCGCTTCATATACTCGAGCAATGGCTTGACCTGCTTGGTGTTGGGCAGCTTGACGCCAAAGTGGTCGAGGCGCCACAGGATAGGCCCGAGACAACAATCGACCAGGGTAAACTCTTCACTCATGAAGAACGGCTTTTCAGCAAATATTGGTGCGATACCCACCAGTCCGTCGGCGAGCTCCTTGCAGTATTTGTCGACATTTTTAGCCCGGCCGCCTTCGATGGTATCGACCAGCGCACACCAGTCGCGCTCGATACGGTAAATGTACAGTCGGCTTTCGCCGCGCGCGACAGGATATACCGGCAACAGCGGCGGGTGCGGGAAGCGCTCGTCGAGGTACTCCATGATGACCTTCGACTCGTACAGCACCAGGTCGCGATCCAGCAGTGTGGGCAGCGTGCCGTAAGGGTTCACATCGACCAGTTCCTTGGGCAGGCTGCGACTGTCGGTGTCGACAATGTTGCAGGTCACATCCTTCTCGGCGAGCACAATGCGTACGCGATGGCTGTAATGACTGTTCGGGTCCGATAGCAAGGTCATCGATGACCGCCTGGCCATCGAGTCGAGATCGTTATCCTGTTGAGTGGCAGTATTAATGGTCTACATCCTTCCAGTATTCACGGTTGAGCAGATAGGCAAACACAAAAAACACGGCAATAAACAACAACACGTAAACGCCCATGCGCTCACGCTTGACCGCAGCCGGCTCTGCCATGTAAGTCATGAACGACACCAGGTCGCGCATCGTCGCCTTGTATTCATCGGGTGCCAGGGTGCCCGGCTTTTCGCCGGCCACCACGCGTCCACAGTCGCCGTGACTGGTATCTTCGACGGGATTGCCTTCGGCATCGCGACGCTGGCCGCCATTGGCCGCAATCGCGATCGGTGGCCTGCACATTTGTTCGCCCTGCATGCCGAGCAGTACATGCGGCATGCCGACATCCTTGAAGACCAGATTATTGACGCCGTAGGGCCTGGAATTGTCCATGTAAAACGATGTCAGGTAGGTATACAGCCATTCCGGCGAGCGCGAGCGCGCTGCCAGGGTAAGGTCGGGTGGCGCAGCACCGAAGACCTTTTTTGAATAGCTGGTCGGCATCGAGATATTCATCAGCGAGCCAATCTTGGTCTGGCTGCCCAATACCAGGTACTGTTTGGCAAGGTCTTCGGGTATGCCGAGATCTTCAGCCATCCTGCCCCAGCGCTGGTACTTTGCAGAGTGACAGCCCATACAGTAGTTCACGAAGGTCGCCGCGCCGCGCTGCATCGCTGCATTGTCTTGCAGGTCGACATCGATTTCTTCGCAGGGAATCACACCGCATTCGTAGGCCGCTTCGGCACCGACGACCTTGAGTGGAACAATCGCCAGCGCCAGGATCAGCGCCAGCACGCCCATCGAGCCGAAGAATCCCATACCGCCAGAGGTGGTCACGCGATCCGGTTCCGGTTTGGTCTTCTCCATCGCGGTGTAGAACGGCATCAGCAGGAAGTAGCCGAAATAAACTATCGTGCAGATTCGCGCCAGCCAGGTGCGGCCTTCAGTGGGTGCCCTGATGCCGAGCACGCCAAGAATAATAAACGACGCAATAAACAGCACCAGCGCGACCTTGGTCGCCATGCCCCGATATCGAATCGAACGGACCCGGCTGCGATCGAGCCACGGCAGCAGGAAAGGAATCGCAACTGACGCTGCGAAGAACACGAAGCCCCAGAATTTGTCGGGTATCGCGCGCAGGATTGAATAGTAAGGGGTGAAATACCAGACCGGTGCAATGTGATCGGGCGTTTTCAGCGGGTTGGCTATTTCGAAATTGGGTGCCTCCAGAAACAACCCACCCAGTTCGGGCATGAAGAACATCACGAAACAGAATATGAACAGGAATACCGCGATCGCCTGCAGGTCGTGGACCGTGTAATACGGGTGAAATGCCACGCCATCCAGCGGAATGCCTTTTTTGTCCTTGTGTTTTTTGATGTCGACACCGTCAGGGTTGTTCGAGCCAACTTCGTGCAGCGCCAGCAGGTGCAGTACCACCAGCGCGAGCAATACGATCGGCAATGCAACCACGTGCAGGGCGAAGAAGCGGTTTAGCGTGATGCCGGAAATGAGGTAGTCACCGCGGAACCACTCGACCAGCGCTTCACCGACATAGGGAATCGCGCCGAACAGCGAGATAATTACCTGCGCACCCCAGTAGCTCATCTGGCCCCAGGGCAATACATAGCCCATGAAGGCTTCGGCCATCAGCACGATGAAGATCAGCATGCCGAAAATCCAAATCAGCTCGCGCGGTTTTTTATACGAACCGTACAGCAACGCGCGATACATATGCAGGTAGACAACGACAAAGAACGCCGAGGCGCCGGTAGAGTGCATGTAGCGCAGTATCCAGCCGTAGTCGACATCGCGCATGATGTACTCGACCGAACCGAAGGCATCGGCTTCGCTGGGCACGTAGTTCATGGTAAGCCAGATGCCGGTAAGTAACTGGTTGACCAGCACCAGCAGCGACAGCACGCCGAAGAAATACCAGAAGTTGAAGTTTTTGGGTGCGTAGTAGGCACCCATGTGCGTGTTCCACGCGCGCATAATAGGCAGGCGCTCGTCGACCCAGCCCCGCAAATTGATCAACCAGTTACCCATTACGCGTTCTCCTCGTCGATACCGATCACAATCACACTACCGGATTCATACGAATACGGCGGTACGACCAGATTGGCAGAGGCCGGCGAACCTTTGTAAACGCGCCCCGCCATATCGAAACGTGAACCGTGACAGGCGCAGAAAAAACCGCCCTCCCAGTCCGGGTCCGGCGCTGCCGCGTCGAGCTTGGTGATATATTGCGGTGAGCAACCGAGGTGGGTGCAAATACCTACCAGCACGAGCAGGTCAGGCTTGATC
>JBATGO010000105.1:0-28097 GCA_049665845.1 Pseudomonadales bacterium
AGGCGATTTCCTCGAAGTGGGCGACGCCAAGGGTACGGTTGAATCGATCAATACCCGTTCCACGCGCATACGTCGGGTTGATGGCGTACACATGCTGGTCCCGAACAGTTTCCTGCTCGAAAATACTGTGGTGAACTGGACGCTGGTCGATGCTCTGACGCGAACCATCGTGCGCGTCGGGGTCGAATACGGTTCGCCGGTAAAGCGTGTCAGGGAATTAATTATGCAGGCGCTGGAAGAACACAGTTCGGTGCTGGAAGAACCCGGACCCGCAGTGGTATTCGAGGATTTTGGCGACAATGCGCTGGTCTTCGACGCGTATTTGTGGATGTATGCCAATGCCGAGCGAGGACTGCGAGACGTACGCAGCGACCTGCGCTTTCGCATCGAGGAGTTATTTCGTGAAAACGATATCGTCGTTGCATTCCCGCAGCGCGATGTGCACATAGACGGCACACTGCAATTATCCGACACGCGCGCCGAGGGTGTGATCAGCCAGGCGATCGGATCGGAACAAGCCACGCACTAAATTTACCATTATCCCCGCGAGTCTCAACGCGCGCTACCAATGCCCGCCGCGCATCACACTTGTAAACAGTTTTCGCGCAATCTGCATTTTGGTCGTCGGCACGTTGGCACGTTCCTGTGCGGCCTCCTCCTCACTCAAACCCCTCGCTGCTGCAGAATCAGGGAACAGGTGGTAGGCCTGTGCAAGTAACACTTCAGTGAAATGCGGTGTTGTCGCCTGCGCCACCGCCCCCGCAACGCCCAGGCCGGTCGACACGCGTTTGGGCTTGCTGACAATGGCCTTGACGATTAAATCGCGAGCCTGCGCGGGCGACAAGGTAGGAAATGCCTGATAAAGGCTGGTTGGCGCGATCATGGGCGTGCGCACCAGCGGCATATGGATAGTGGTGAAGTGTATGTCGTGCTCTGTAAATTCCGGTGCGGCGCACTGGGCAAACGCATCGAGCGCAGCTTTCGACGCAACATAGGCAGAAAAGCGCGGCGGGCTGGTGAGCACGCCGATCGAAGAAATATTAATAATGTGGCCGCTGTGCTGGGCTTCCATGGAAGGTAAGAACCCGGTGATCAAACGCAATGCACCGAAGTAATTGAGCTGCATGGTACGCTCGAAATCGTGAAAGCGATCGTAGCTGTAACGCACCGAGCGCCGGATGGAGCGGCCGGCATTATTGATCAGGATATCTACGTGGCCATGATTTTCCAATACCTTCGCTACCAGGGTGTCACACTCATCGAGAACGGACACATCGCATGAATAGGCATAAGCACGACCTCCGGCGATGTTGATCTCAGCAAGTGTTTCATCGAGTTTTTCCAGCGTTCGTGCAACCAGCACTACTTCAGCACCGGCCTGGGCAAGTCGCAGCGCACACTCCTTGCCGATGCCCGAGGTTGCGCCGGTAACGACAACCACTTTGCCCCCGACTTTGCGCCGCAAACCGCGTAACGAATAACTGCCCACGACATCGTTGAACAGCGCGTTGATTTCCTCCCTGATCGACCCGCCGTCCTCGTGCAAAAAATTGAGCCAGTAATTCCAGATGACTTCAGCGTAGCTATCGAAAGGCGGGCACACGATACCGCCCGCTTCGAGCAGATCGCTTGTCTCGCGATTGTCGTAGAGCGTCGGGTAGTTGATATACCCCAGTACCTGTGATGGCACGCCCATGCGCTCGATCAATTGCTCGCCCAGTTTTTTGACCGGCGCAATTTTACCCAGCGCCCTGCCGGCGCGCTCGGTGGTGGCGTCCAGCATCGGCACGTCGAACGATCGAAGTTTGCCGCTGCCCGATACGCGCAGCAGCACCTTGATCAGGTCGCCAACGCGAATGCCTTCAGGATCAGTGATAAAAAAACATTGATGATTCTGCTTCGGCAAATGCGCAAGATAATCAATCGCACCGGCAACAAAATCTACCGGCACGATATTAAGGTGACCAGCCTTGGTCAAAAACAGCGGGAAACCGTCCGGCACTACCTTGCTGATATTGTGGATCATGTCGAAGAAATAATAGGGCCCGTCGATCTTGTCCATCTGCCCTGTTTGCGAGTGCCCGACGACCATGCCCGGCCTGTAGATACGCCACGGCATACGTTTTTCCTTGCGCACCAGCCCTTCGGATTCGTGTTTTGTTGCGAAATAGGGATTGTCGAGACCGGTTGCCTCGTCGAACATGTCTTCAGTGAATGTGCCCCTGTACAGGCCCGCGGCGGCAATGGAACTGACCAGGTGAAAGCATCCCGACTTGAGCGATTTGCATAGCGCAATCGCCTGCGCGGTACCCTCGACATTGGTGATGCGCTGCGATTCCGCATCGGCGGTAATATCGTAAATTGCAGCGAGATGGAAAAAATGATCGATGCTGCCAGCGTGTTCGTCGGTCCAGGCAGTGCTTACGCCGAGTTTCTTTTCTTTCAGATCACCGGCAACCGCAACCAGCTGGCTTTTTCCCGCACCGCAAAACTGGCGCATTTCCTCCACTTTATGCAACGAGCCCTCGCGCACAAGCAGGTATACCACAGCACCGCGATCGAGAAGTTTGGGTACCAGAAAATTGCCGATAAAACCCGTACCGCCGGTAACAAAATAATTCATACAGACTCCCCGGCAGCTGTCGCGCTGCATCAAACACCGATTTGCATCAACAGCTTACGCTGGCAGCTGCCAGCAAATCAATCACCGCCTGTGCTGCCAGCGGGTTATGCTCGAGTCGACGTTTGCCATGGCGCCATGGTTGGAAAGCATGCATTTTCCAGCCAATACAATGCTCAGGTATCAGGCGCTGCGCGTTTCGCCGCAGCGTTTTTCCGCGCTGGCTTCGCGATCCCTGCAGCAGCTTCAAGCTCGAGCATGGATGTTTCCACGTAGTCGATCAGGCGCTGCGCCTGTGGCAGCGTGCGCCTGCATGCCATGAAACCAAAATCGACACTCTGGTCGTAGGTGACCATCGTGATATTGAGCGCAATACCTTCGGTGACGATAGACGCGGGATACATGCCTGCCAGCTTTGCGCCGTTCCAGTACATGGGCTGTCGAGGTCCCGGCACATTGGAAATCACCGTGTTGTAAGGCGGGAAACGACTCATTAAACCCAGCGGTATTAACAGCATTGTGGGTACCTGCAGGATTGTACTCACCATCTGCGCTTCGCGCTGCGACAGCTGCTGGTAAAAGTCCTTGCCAGCCTGCACGGATTCGCGAATCGCCGCAAATCGATCGCCTGCATCCTCGAGGTCGGTGGCGAGGTCCGCGCTGATAAATCCCACTGCATTGGATGAATCGACATCGCCGTCAACACGCAGCGATATGGGCACCATTGCCTTGAGCGATTTGGCCGGCAGCGTGGCATGATTTTTCAGGTAAAGCCGCAACGCACCCGCACAGATAGCCAGTATTGCGTCATTGAAGGTTCCATCGAAAGCCTTGCCAAGCGCCCGAATGCGCGCAAAGGGCCAGGATTGCGCAACAAAACGGCGCGCTCCATCAACGGGTGTATTAATCGAGCTGGCGGGCACATCCATAAACGGCATCAACAGTCGCTGCTGCCTGCCCAGCCAGGCGCCGGTAAACTTTCCCAGCGCAGCTGTGAGTCGCAACCCGCTGTCGAATTGCGCCTTGAGAAATTCCGCAACATTGCGCAATTCGCTTTCGCTAATATCCTCAGGCATCGCGCGACCATGCATGGCGCGATAACGGTTGCCTGCCTCAATTGAAAGCGGCGATTCATGTATGCGCGTCCTGGGGTTATCGGACAGCATGCTTTGTGCAAGTTGGATCGCGCGCACGCCGTCGACCACGGCATGGTGATACTTGGAATACACCGCGAATTGACGATCCTGCAAACCTTCGATCAGGTGCATTTCCCACAGCGGACGGCTACGATCGAGCAATGTACTGTGCAAGCGGGACACCAGATTAAAAAGCTCCCGGTAGCGCCCCGGTTTGGGCAGCGCCGAATGCCGAATATGGTAATCCATATCCAGTGATGTATCGGTTACCCAGAACGCAGGGCCGGCAAGGCCGAGTGGACCAGTTTTCAGTTTTTCGCCAAAAGGACGCTGCAGCTGACTGGCATTGCGCAGGCCATCAGCGAGATTGTGCAGGAATTTTTGCTCTTCGACACCTTTGGGCAGATCAAACAAGCTCAGCCCGCCCACATGCATAGGCGTTTCACGTTGCTCGGTAAACAGGAATCCGAGCTCAAGCAGGTTCAGGCGTTTGGCCATCAGAAAATTACCCTGTAGTGCAATCGAGTTTATCACCTGTTGGCGGCCAACCCAATTTACACCTTACGCACGCGAAGATACGCAGGCTATTATGCTTGCCCATAGCAGTCAATTTGAGCACAATGCTTGCTGTAAAAAAACCAGTCAGCAGCACCAAAACGGCGGCGCGCATCTTCGCAGGTAACATCGCGGTGTGTTTTTGCACCAGCGATATCCTGGCAACTGTTCCGTGCGCCAGCAAGCGCAGCATGCACTCATTTTCGGCAGGCCGTAAACCAGGGCAGTGATATTGAAAAAAGGCGATATGGAAGCAGACAAATTTGACCCGAAAGCGCTACGCAATGCACTGGGCACATTCGCGACCGGTGTAACCGTGATTACAACACTTGCGCAAGAAAAAAATGCGTACGGGATCGTCACAGAAAAACCGGTAGCAATGACTGCAAACAGTTTTGCATCGGTCTCACTCGATCCTCCGTTAATCCTGTGGAGTATCGCCTTCAGCGCACAGTGCTACGATGTTTTCGACGCGGCAGGTTATTTTGCAGTACACATTTTACACGGCGGTCAAATCGGGCTTTCGGACTTGTGTGCGACCAAAAACGTCGATAAGTTTGCTGGTATCAACTGGCACGCGGGCATACACGGCATACCCATTCTCGATGACTACAATGCTTGCTTTCAATGCTCTGTAGAAAACAAATATTCCAGTGGCGATCATCTTATTATCATCGGTCGAATCTGTGAATTCGATAACAGGGAAAAAGAGACCCATGCCGAACCTCTGCTTTTTTACGGCGGTAGCTACCAAAGCCTGGCGCAGACAACAAATTCCAACAGAAACAAGTAGTCTGTAACGGAAGCTAGCAGCCATTGACGGAAGCAAGTGGTCTGTAACGGAAGCATGTATTATTCGAGCGCCTGCTGTCTCTAAAACCAGCGCTTCAGCCAGAAACCGGCAAGTATCGCGGCCGAAATAAGCCCCATCGCCCCGGCTACCCTCCAGAATGCAACGGCTTCCTCGGTGCCAGGCAAGCCCGCCACATTCATGCCGAAAATGCCGGTAATAAAGGTAATTGGCAGAAACAGCGCGGCAACCAGCGACAGCACGTAGGTTCTGGCGTTCTGCTGCTGGGCGATGGCATTGGATATTTCTTCCTGCACCACCAGGATACGCTCGCGCACCAGGTCGAGATCTTCTACATAGCGAGTAATACGATCCGACTGCTCTCGCACTTCGAACGTATTTTTCTTGTCGAGCATATTTGAGGAATTGCGATACAGGGATTCGAGCGCATCGCGCTGCGGGGCCAGGTAGCGCCTCACTGACGCGACCTGTCGGCGCAATGCAGATACCGCTGCGCGGGTCTGCAAATTAGTGTTGTGCAATATCTCTCTTTCAAAATCATCGACCCGCGCTTCAATTTCGTCGACAAACTCAGCGATGCGGTCGGCCAGATTGGCAATGATTTCGATCACTACTTGTTGCAGATCGCACGGCCCCTCATTGACCTCCACTGCTTCACGTACCTTTTGTACCGCCATCAGGCGACGCTGGCGCACAGTGATCACACGATTTTTTTCGATCCAGATCCGTAGCGAAACCATATCATCTGGTTCAGCACCCGGGTTCAAATTAATGCCGCGCAACATAATCAACGCACCACGTTCCGATAATACCGTACGCGGCCGCGTATCCGAGCGCACCATCGCCTCGATAATACGCTGTTCAATGCCAATATCATGCAGCCATTTTTCTGCGCCACTGAAGGAATAATCGATGTGCTGCCACAGCGCCTGGCCATCTTCACTGTGAACATCGGGCGGCACCGCGCCGCCGCCGCCTTTCCCATCGAGCACCAATCCAAAAATATAGAAATCGGGGTTTGGCAAAGCTGTAGACATGGAAATTCCTCGCGGCTTATGAGAACTGCCTTATCAGGCAGGGCCAAGTCTAACAAATAGGGTTTGCGAGCAGGCGAGATCCTGCAGGGAATATAAAATGCGAAGGCAGGCGCATCACTTAAAACGCGCTGACAGAGGAAACAAAAAAAATCGCCGCTGGGACAGCACCTCTGGCCGCCCAGGGCGATAAATCGACGCTATTCAGTTATAGTTTTAGTCAGCGCCGCAATCACTCGACGATTTTTCGCCCTGCCTTCGCGGGTATTATTGTCCGCTACGGGGCGTTCCTCGCCGAATCCTTCCGCGCTAATGCGCCCAGGATCTACACCAAACTTGTTGACCAACGCCGTTTTGACTCGCTCCGCACGTTTTTGCGATAACTGCAAGTTGTAGGCGGCATCACCGGCACTATCGGTAAAGCCTTCAAGCACGACGTTCAGGTCGCGGTGTGTTTGCATGAAGGCAGCCAACTTACCGATTTCGGCCAGTGACCCTTCCTGCAGCTGAGAAGAGTTGGACGCGAACTCTACATCGAGCCTGATCTCTTCCACGCGTGTGGCCTTGAGCTTGCAACCCGCCTTGTCGACTTTCATGCCAGCAGCAGTAGCGGGGCACTTGTCGAGAAAATCAGCCACACCGTCACTATCGCTATCCAGCGGGCAGCCGCGCGCATCGACCTTGACGCCGGCCCCGGTGCCTGAACAGCGGTCGGCGCTATCGACAACACCATCCCCGTCACTGTCGACTGGCTTTGTTGGCACAACCGGTGCCAGTGCAACAGGCGCAGGCTTTGTCTCGCTGCCGAGTTTCATGGTCAATCCCAGCATTGCCACAGTGTCGGTAGTCGAATCGTCAAAGCCGTGTACGCCGCGAACATCGGCATACCAGCCGACCTTTTTACCCAACCAGTGCTGGAAACCGATTCCTGCATTGGCCTGCGTTTCCTTCTCGTTATAAACGCTTCCATCAAAATCAGCGTGACCCGCGCCCAGCACGAAATACGGGTTAAAGCTGCCTTCAGGGTTCAGGTACAGATACTGGTTGATCGCGGCAGTAGTAACATCGAGGTCCTCGCCTGTAGCCCCGACTTCTGCGTCGTTGCCGCCAAGCTGCAGTTCCGTACCCCAACGACCGTATTGCCGTTCGATACCGAGCACGCCGCCGATCTCCTCGTCTTCCAATCCACGCTTGCTGTCATACTCCATCCATTTAACTGCCGGTTTCATTTTCCACAGCGATTCCGCGGCAACTGGTATCGCAACCAGCCCGACGGAGGATGCCAGTAAAAGTGACAACCCGAGTTTCTTTTGCATGTTGCTCTCCTGATCAATGAATATTGCTGGTTTGACGATTTTGGTCGGACGCAAAGCTTTCTTGGCAGCAAGCGACCCGTTCGTTTTATCGACAGCGACACCAATGTCGCAGCACCTTTCGTTAGAGCGCCGCCTGGAAAGAAAAGTCACAACCGGCAAATGCACTAAAGCGGCGCTTGCGGCGGATACAAAAGCATTGTGACTTTTTGCCATATGCGGTCGTCCATACACAAAGCACACCGCATATTGACTGCAAAACGGACGCGCCCTGCTCGTACCGCTACCGCTCGAAACACGGTACATTAGGCGCTGGCGGCGAAATTCGGTTTGGCGATTGACGCCGGTGATCAGCTACGGAGTGGTTGGCGGACAGGAAGGCAGTATCCTGCCATGACCGTACGGCGGCATGGACGCCGCCGTCGAGCGTACACGGATGTATTTACAGCGTGTCATGGCAGGATACTGCCTTCCTGTTCGTCAGGGCCCTCTGCAATATATACAAGGCAGCGCGCAATGGCAGAAAGAAGAAAAGGTTACTCAGCAAAAACAATTATTGGCTGGCGAGAGTGGTGCGCACTGGATGACCTGGATTTGCCAGCAGTCGCAGCAAAGATCGACACGGGTGCGAAAACGTCTTCACTGCACGCTTTCAACCTGGAATTTTTCAAACAAAAAAAGGACGACTGGGTGAGCTTCTATGTACACCCGGTGCAGCGACACAAGAAGCCAGAAATTCGCTGCGAGGCCAGGGTGGCGGATTCGCGCAAGGTTGTCAGCTCAAACGGCATGGCTGAAAGAAGGCCGGTAATCAGTACGGCAATCAAATTGGGCAAGCACAGTTTCAATACCGAAGTAACCCTGAGTAACCGTGACGAAATGGGCTTTCGCATGCTGATCGGCCGACAGACACTCTCAAAACGATTTATCGTCGACCCCGCGCTATCTTGGGCGCTGGGCGACCTTGACGAAAACGAAATCTACCCGAACATCCAACATCGGAGCAAACCTAGATGAATATCGCCATTCTTTCCCGCAATCGTTCGCTTTACTCGACTAGCCGCCTGGTTGAAGCCGCCAAAGCGCGCGGCCATGAGGTGCGGGTTCTCGATCACCTGTATTGCTTTATGGATATCACCGCAGAAAAGCCCAGTATCCATTACAAGACCGAAGAATTCGGCCCGAATGAATTCGATGCGGTAATACCGCGTATCGGCTCGTCGGTGACTTTCTACGGTACCGCGGTAGTCCGCCAGTTTGAAATGATGGGTGTATATTGCGTAAACGAATCGGTGGCTATTTCTCGGTCGCGCGATAAACTGCGCTCACTACAATTATTGTCACGCAAAAAAGTCGGCATACCCGCCACGGCTTTTGCACACTCGCCGCACGATATCGACGGGCTGATACGCGAAGTCGGCGGCGCTCCCTGCGTAATCAAATTGCTCGAAGGCACCCAGGGAATTGGTGTGGTGCTGGCTGAAACCAAGAAAGCCGCGGAAAGCGTTATCCAGGCGTTTATGGGTCTCGATTCAAACATCCTGGTGCAGGAATTCATCGCCGAATCGAAAGGCTCGGATATTCGCTGCTTTGTGGTAGGCGGCAAGGTCATCGCCGCGATGCAGCGCAAGGCGCCCGAAGGCGAGTTCCGCTCCAATATTCACCGCGGTGGCACTGCATCGCTGGTAAAACTGTCACCGGAAGAGCGCAAGACAGCGATCGATGCCGCGAAAATTATGGGTCTCAACGTCTGTGGTGTAGACCTGCTTCGCTCCAGCCGCGGTCCGCTGGTGATGGAAGTCAATTCTTCCCCTGGCCTGAAAGGTATAGAAGAGGCAACCAAAAAAGATGTCGCCGACCTGATTATCGATTTCATCGAAAGCAACGCCCAACCGAGCAAAACCCGGACCCGCGGCAAGGGCTGAGCAATGGCAAGAGCAGCAATTAAAATATGTGGTGAAAACATCGCAGCCGGTAGCCGGGCGACATTATCGCTACCGCTGCCCAGCCAGTCATCGTATACACCGCTTTCGATGCCTGTGCATATCGTGCACGGAAAAAATGACGGCCCGGTTGTTTTCGTTTCGGCAGCGATTCATGGCGATGAGATCAATGGTATTGAGATTATTCGCCGCGTGCTAAAGAATAAATCACTTGCCAGGCTCAGCGGCACGCTTATTTGCGTGCCCATAGTTAATGTTTACGGTTTTTTTAACCACACGCGTTACCTGCCCGATGGCCGCGACCTCAATCGTTCTTTCCCGGGCTCCTCCTCGGGATCCCTTGCGGCGCGCGTAGCACGCATCTTCGCCGAAGAGATCGTCGACAAGTCAACCCACGGCATTGACCTGCACACCGGCGCCAACCACCGCGCCAACCTGCCCCATATCCGCGCCAACCTCGACAGCGTGGAATGCGCGCGCCTGGCAACAGCATTTGGCGCACCCGTGGTTATCGGTGCCAACCTGCGCGACGGATCACTGCGGCAATACGCGCTGGAAAAAGGGCTCTCCATGCTGCTGTACGAAGCTGGCGAGGGGCTGCGCTTCGACAACCTGTCGATCAAGGCCGGCGTGCGCGGCATTTTCAACGTCTTGCGAGAACTCGAAATGCTACCGAAACGCAAAACGAGCAGCAGCGCCAGCAAGCCACCAACGAAGAACAAGGTTATTGAAACGCGAGAGTCGCAGTGGGTGCGCGCACCACAGGCGGGACTGTTCCGCATCGAAGCGGCATTGGGTGCGCGGGTGAAAGCGAAAGATGTCATTGGCCGTATCGCCGACAGTATTGGCGAAAACGAAACACCGGTGATCACACCGGTTACAGGAATCGTGATTGGCCGCACCAACCTGCCCGTAGTGAATGAAGGCGACGCGCTTTTTCATATTGCGCGTTTTGAAAATTCGAAGCGTGTTAAACAGGCTATAGAAACCTTCCAGGACATGCATATCGAGGGATTGACCAGCGGAGACTATCCCGACAGCCATGTGATTTAAGTCCGGAAGGCTTGCGATGCTGTTCGCTGGCTGGATCAGCGGGTGGAAAGCAGTGTTTCCTTCCATGACCGTACGGCGGCATGGACGCCGCCGTCGAGCGTACACGGACGTATTTACAGCGTGTCATGGAAGGAAATGCTGCTTTTCGCCCGCTCATATATACAGCTGAACTTTCGATAACGCCAGGCTAAATCACCTGGCCACCGGCTGACTCTGCAGCAATGAATCTTTATCGATCTCTATTTCATACTCGAAATAGTCGAGCACCGTGGTGATCAGTTCGATTTTCTCGCTGCGTAAGGGATAAACCGCGTAGGCAAAACGATTAATCGATTCTGCCTCATTAACCAGGAAAAGCTCACCCCGCGCCAGTTCACCGCTGATCATTCGCGCAGGCAGGTAGGCACTGCCGCCAATTTCCAGCATATGTGCCAGCGCCATTTTCGCTTGTGCGACACGCAACATCGGTTCCTGTGCGTTCGGATACATACGCCGGTGATCGAGCGCATGTGCCAGCCCCCAGTCCACCATGATGTAGCCCCGTTCCAGCGCAGTTTTCGCATCCAGCCCCGGCGCAGCGCTGGCCATCACCAGATCGACCAACGCAATTTTTTCAATCTGCAGCGTTTCTATTTGCGCAGGTTCGAGCATGAACGCAACGTCGAGGTGACCATCCAGCAACCGCCGCGTCAATAGATCAGGCGTATGCACCTCGGCGATAACACCGAGGTTGGGCAGCTTGCGGCGCAATCGGTGAAACCAGGCCTGCAGCGCGACGTCCCACAATCGCAGACTGCCGCCAAACGTGAGCTGCTGGTCGGCACCGCCGAGCACGACCTCCTGGCGTGCCTTGCGCCACCCCGCCAGCAGCAGGTCGGCATGGCGCACCAGACGGGTTCCTTCCGGAGTCAGTTCAAGGTGGTGATAGCGACGCACAAACAATTGCGTGCCAAGTTCGCGCTCCAGCAGCTTGATGCGGGCACTGATGGCAGCCTGGGTGACATGCAGCACTTCGGCTGCCTTGCCGAAATGCCTGAAACGGTTGACCTCGAGGAAGGTCCTGAGCAGCTCCAGATCCATGCCGCATGATAAATAATTTTTTCAAATACAACAAAATATTATCGTTTTATTTGTTGTGTGCCCTGGCCTATCTTGCCCGGCATCCACTCACTGCAGAGGCAGGCAACCGGGGGCCAGGCATGCTCAAACCGACAAAAAATAGTAATTCTTATCAGTCACTTGAGGCAAACCAGCCGCAGCGGGCCACAATGTCCGCAAATTGCGAAGAAGCCACCCTGCTGCGACTCGCCAGATTGGGCGGCTACCTGGGTGAGCAGGCCAGAACGCAACTTGTACAACAACAGTACAGCTGGATACTGGCCAGCTGCCGGCAAACGTTGCGCAACGAAGCGGACGCGGCAGATGCGGCGCAGGAAGCCGCGCTGGCAATGTTCCGCGCACTGCCCGGTTTTGAGGGGCGCTCAGCCCTGCGCACCTGGCTGCATCGCATCGTACGCAACGCCTGCGTTTCGTTAATTCGCAAGCGCCAGCGACATGCAATGACGGAACATATCGAATCCCTGCTGGAAATTCATGTACAGCAGTGCCTGGCACCGGACAAGCCGGACAGCGAAGTTGTCGCAAGCGTACGGCAAGTTCTCGCCAACATGAATGACAAGAGCCGCGAGGTCTTACAGCTTCGCTTCTTCAACGATGTGTCGCTGGAAGATATCAGCCAGACCCTGGGTATCGGCTTGAGCGCGACGAAAATGCGGCTCTATCGCGCGATGGAACAATTCCGGCAGCAGCACAGCGCACTACTGTGCCCTGCGGTACATTAACATCGTCAGGTCGTCGGGATGACCATTCGGCAACTGCATATTCTTTTCTGCGAGCTGTTGCAGGCCTGCCAGGGAAAAATCGAGTTTACCCTTTCTTACACGCTCGACAATATCAGCCACACCGACGTTGTCCGTCAGGCCGTCGCTGCAAACGAGCAAGGTATCAAAACGTTTAAGCACTAGCGGCGCGCCGATTTCAACGCGCATATCGGCGGTGCCAACCATGCTCAGCACGATATGCCTTTCTGCATGGTCGAGCGCAGCATCGGTATGCAAAAAGCCCGCTTCAATACCGTAACCGACCAGCGACTGCTGCACTGTTTGCAGGCGAACCGCGCCGCGCTGGCCCACGACGATAGCCGAGGAATCACCGACGTGATAGTGCCGAATGCTATTTCCCTGTATCTCCACCACCACCAGTGTTGTCGCAGCGCCGCGACCTTCGGCCAGTAAAAGCGCGTTGGCCGCTTCAAAGGCGTTCAAAATGGGCGCGCGCAGTTCCTCTATTTGCCCCGCAGCGGTCAACTCGCGCTGCAATTCATCGAGCGCAATTTTCGACGCCTCTTTGCCCGCGACATGTCCCCCCGCGCCATCTGCGATTGCCAGCACGCCACTTCGCTCGCCAAGCTGCATGAACAGGCAACTGTCTTCATTGTCGGTAGATTTGTCCGGGCTGCGCCGCGATACGGCCACGCATATGCCCTGCAGGAAAGTTGCGGATTCCTGCACCGCGTCCTGTGCGCAAAAACGCCTGGTCATTCGTTTATCGGCAGCCATGTGGTATTAATCAATGCTCATATTTTCGAGGTAGGCGCGAAGCTGCCCGGCGGTGCGAAACTTCTTGCGGATAAGGCTTCGTTTCAGGCCGCAGCAAATGTCCTTCACCCACTGCGGGTGGCTGGCGTAATGACGCTGTCCGCCCAGTGCGTCGTAAAAGATTTTTACCAGGTCTACGGTATCGTCCAGATAGTTTACGGGTTTGGGGGAGCCCCAATAAAACATGTCGAGCAGGCGCAGCTCAAACGCCACACCGTAGCGCTCGACGATAACGTTGTCTTCATGCAGGTCACCGTGATAATCGGCAAGCTGGTGAATTTCCTCGAGCCCCCGGGAAAGCGCATAAAGCAAATGCAATCCCTCGTAGGGCTGCAGGCGCTTGCCGGGTTGCTGGGCCACGAATTTACCGAGCAGCGTACCGTCGACAAATTCTGAAATAAGCATGGTTATTCGCTGCCCGCGGAAGGTAAACGATTCTTCGTTGTGGTACTGGATAACCATCGAGCACTGGCGCAGGCGATGCAGTTTTCGCGCGTAGAATTTGACCGAACGATTGCCGGGGTTGCGCTGTGGCAGGAATAGCTTGGCAGCGCGTTCTATGCCGCTGCTAAGCTCGCGAATCTTGTAAACTTCGCCCTCCCAGCCCTGGCCAAGTTTTTCTACCACGGCGTACTTGCTGGCAATCACCCTTCCGGGCGCAAGATCAAAGGACTCGAATTTTTGCGCCATTATTTACCGATCACAGGTCGACACCGATTGTCTCATCGCTCAAAGTATCGTACATCGCTGCTGTTTCATGCCAGATAGAAAGCCGCTCAATGCACGGCCTGAATTGTAAACCAGTTATCGCGATGTTAAACACTGTCGTGATTCCCGGCTACCAGCTCAGGCCTTGTCCTGACTCCCTGGCTCTTCAGGCTCGGGTGCTTGTTCCGCTTGCGGCTGTGCCTGCTCAACTTTCACGACCAGCACTTTTCCGACATGCGTACCGGCCATTGATTCTACAGTGATATCAAACACACCCTCGCGCAAAATATCACCGCCTTCCGGCATACGCTCCAGTCTGTCAATCAACAGGCCGGACAAGGTATTGGCCTCCAGTTCTACTTCGACCTGCACCCCGGTAACGCGCTGCAGATCGGCAAGCGAAACCAGCCCATCGACGCGCCAGCTGTTTTCATCGATCTGTACGATAGCTTCTGCCAGGTTACTATTGTCAGTTTCATCCTCAATTTCACCGACAATTTCCTCGAGCAGGTCTTCGAGCGTGACAATACCCGCGAACTGCCCGTATTCGTCAACCACCAACGCGATATGGTTACGGTCCTGCCGCATCTGTTCAAATAACTGGGCAATTTTTTGCCGCTCCGGCACGATCAGGGGTTCACGCTTGTAGTTTTCCAGCTGCTCCCATACCGCCTGGCCAGCGTCTTCCATCAGCGCCTTGTGTATCGCTTTTACCAGCACCACGCCGACAATACGATCTGATTCCCGACTGTCGATCAGGGGAAACCGCGAATGACCGGAATCAATAACTGCATGCTGGTTTGTTTCTGCCGTTTCCGCAATGTCCAGCACACATACCTGGTGACGTGGCACCATCACGCGTCCTACCGAGCGCTGGTCAAACTCGAAGATGTTATACAGCATCTCGGCCTTACCCTGCTCCAGGTTGCCATGATCCTTGGAAGTGCTGACAAACTCCTGCAATTCCTCGCCGGTATAAATGTCGGCATGCGTGGCCTCAGGGACGCCAAACAAAGCGAGGATGCCGCGCGAGGCGCGATCAAGCAGCCAGTTAAGCGGGTAAACCATCAGAAAGGTAAGATGCAGCGGATAGGCTACCCACAGTGAAACGGTGTCGGCCTGGCGAATCGCGTAGGATTTCGGTACTTGCTCGCCAACGACAATATGCAGCGACGAAAAAATCAGGAAACCGGTGAGGAATGCAACGGTGTGCAGCATCGCTTCAGGCATGCCCATGGAATGAAACAGCGGTTCAAGTATTGCAGCGACCGCGGGCTCGCCTACCCAGCCAAGCCCCAATGAGGCCATGGTAATGCCGAGCTGGCATGCAGCGAGGTACGCTTCGAGGTTACCCAGGATACGCATCGTCATACGCGCATTGGCGCTGCCCTGGCTGGCCAAACGCTCTACGCGAAAGCCGCGCACTTTCACCAGCGCAAATTCGGCCGCAACGAAAAAACCGTTCAGGGCCAGCAGGACAACAATAATGATCAGGCTATTCATGCAAATCCAATTCCATGCTTGGGTTGAGGCTGGCTGCTTTTCACACCATGAACAGGCCAGTAAAAATCGTTGCCGTAACAAAACAGTGCGAATGAAGCCAGGCATGGCGCATAGGTAGCACACATTTCACGCGGGCACGGCGCAACAGGTAACCAAAAGCGGGCGAAGCAAAGGTACCGCCAGGCCAGCAACAGTACCCGATTACACAATCAATAGATGCGCTGCGCGGCTAAAAGTCACTTTTGCGTGGCTTCAGTTCCCGGGTTTAGCCCTCAGCAACAGCTCTAAAAGACAGCCCACGATTCCAGCAGCAGCCTGACCTGCCGACCGGCAAACAGTGACTTTTTGACCCTGCAGGGCGACAATCTTTGCTGCGACATTAGCATTTCGCTGCGCATACCGGTTGGCATGAATCTGTTGCACTGACACCCTACACTTCGCTTGCCAGTTGCCGGGCTAACCGCATTGCAAATTCGCTAACACCCGAAAGGAGACCTGTCACATGCATTTTACCCGCTACTTGCTCTACGCACTGCTCGCCCTCTTCCTGGTTTTTCTGGCGCAAAACCTGAGCGTGGTACCGGTGAATTTCCTGTTCTGGAAAGTCGAGCTGCCTCGCGCGCTATTACTGGTTCTCACTTTCGCATTGGGACACTTGTCATCCAGCCTGCCGCGGCTTGCAAAACCTGTAAAATGATTTGCCTGCGGCAAGACCGTATCCAGCCGTTAGATGCATCCGCCAGGATGTTGCCGATTCTGTAGCACCAGCTTGCACGCCGGCTCAGGATTAAGGCTGATTACAACCAACACGGGAGCACATCGATGCTGCGAAGAGCCGGAAATTTTTTATTGACCGTGTTGCTTGGCGGTCTGCTGGTGATATTGCCGATCGTGCTGATCCTGCAGGCATTGAACTGGTTGCTGCACTGGCTGCTCGATGTATTTGCACCACTCACCAGGTTCACCGACGAGGTGCTTGGTGAGTCCGGCCTGCCGCCGGAAATGCTGAGCGTCCTGGCAATCGTACTGCTTTGCTTTACCGTAGGATTGCTGGTTCGAACAACGCTCGGCCAATGGCTGCAGCGGCAAATCGAACGCTGGTTCCTCACACATTTACCCGGTTACGAAATGTTGCGCGATTTGTTCGCCTCGCTAAAGCCGGGCGAAAAGCGCTCGTTCAGCAAACCCGTACTGGTCGACCTGGGCAATGATGCCGCCAGGGTCTACGGTTTCGTCACCGACCAATACCGCGAAGACCAGTTCGCCGTGTTTATTCCCACCAGCCCCAGCCCGTTGAACGGTTACGTAGTGCAGGTACCGGGTGCACGACTGGAATTTCTGCAGTGTCCTGCCGAAACAGTAATGCAATCGGTGCTGGGCTGCGGCATTGGTTCTGGCGCAGTCGTGCAGGGCGGCGCCTATGCGCCTCGCTAACGACGAACTGCCTGCAATCCGTATTGAAATCTGCCGGCTACAAAAAAACCATATCAACGCCGTAGCGCTAAGGTACTAGTCTACGGCGCACACGGTTACAGGCACTGCGTTCAGCGCGGCGTTACCTGAAAGCTTGTCATAAACGGTGGCATCGGTCAGGTCGTTGATACTGACACCCTGCTGCTGGCTTGCAATGGAAAGCATAACGCCATTGCGATTATGCCCCCAGCCGTGTGGCAGGCAAACGACACCCTGCATCATGTCCGCGCTGGACTCGACTTCGGTCTGCACTTCGCCGGCGCGCGAAGCAATTGTAATTCTCGCCCCATCGGTAATCGAACGAGCGGCCATATCGGCCGGATGCATCAGGCAGCGCCAGCGAGGCTTGCCTTTTACCAGCCGGTGCGAATTGTGCATCCATGAATTATTGCTGCGCACGTGGCGACGACCAATCAGCAAAAGCTCACCTTCGCACGCAGCCGGCCCTTGCTTACTCACGCGCTGCAGCTCTTGTTCGATTTCGCTCCACAGCAGGAGAATCTTTTTATTCTCGGTGCACAGTCTTTCGGGCAATGAAGGCCTGAGCGGACCCAGGTCGACACCGTGCGGAAATTTGCGCAGTTCCTGCAGGTCAAGTGGCGCAGCATGCGGTGATTTTTTTTCCCAGTCGGCGTGCTTTCCGTAAGGACCATGCTGCAAGGCCTGGTCGATAATTGTCGACGGTGCGGGCAGTGTTTTGACCTCGATATTTTTGTACTCCCCCAGCTTGCTGGAAAGCCCGTTGATAATTTCCCAGTCGTGCAATGCACCGGGCTCGGGCTCGAATACCGGTTCGTTGAAACGCGCGGTGTTGTGCACGGCAAGTCGGTGAAACGCGAAGTCGTAGTGGTCGTGCTCTAGCGCGCTGGTCGGCGGCAGGATGTAATCGGCATGCCGCGTGGTTTCGTTAATATAAATATCCAGCGCAACCATAAATTCAAGACCGGCAAACGCTGCATCGAGCTGCTGGCCACTGGGGGCCGAAAGCACCGGGTTGCCTGCCAGCGTAATCATTGCGCGAATCTGTCCTTCACCCGGCGCCAGCATTTCTTCAGCCATGATAGTCGCGGGCAGCTCGCCACCGAATTCAGGCAAGCCACTGACGCGACTCCGGAATCGATTGAAGTGACCAGCACCGCGCTCGCCCGGTTGCACGTAGCCCGCTGCGGAATTCGGCACCAGCGCGCCACCCTCCACATCGAGGTGACCGGTAAGCAGGTTAAGCAATTGGATTGCCAACTGGCAGAGGGCCCCGTGCTCCTGCACCGAAACACCCATGCGACCATAGCAAACCGCGCGTGGGGTTTGCGCGAACTTGCGCGTCAGCTCGACGATTTCGCCCGCCGCGATACCAGTATGTTTTTCTGCAAGTTCGGGCGTGAAGGCTTGCACCAGCCCGGCCACCACTTCTATATTTTCGAGATACGGCGCGAGGTGCCCTGTGTTTACCCATTGATTGGCAAACACCTGTTGCAACATGGCGAGTAGCAGGTAGGCGTCGCTGCCCGGCCGGATAAAATGATGCGCACTGGCAATCGCCGCTGTTTCAGTGCGACGCGGATCGATGACGACAAACTCACCACCACGTTTCTGGATCGCCTGCAGGCGTTTTTTCACGTCGGGCACCGTCATCATGCTGCCATTCGAAGCAAGCGGATTGCCGCCAATGATAAGCATGTAATCGGTATGGTCGATATCGGGCACCGGAATCAGGAACTGGTGACCAAACATATGGTAGGCGGCAAAATGGTGTGGCAGCTGGTCCAGCGACGTGGCCGAAAAACCGTTCTGCGTTTTAACCGCCTTGCGCAGCACTGCCGCGTGGGTAATGTTGCCGTAGTTGTGCACATTGGGATTACCCGCATATATACCAACCGCGTTGTCGCCATGCTGTAGCTGGATGGCAGCGAGCTTTTGTGCGACTTCGTCCAGCGCCTGCTCCCATTCAATTACCTGCCACTCGCCGTTTACTTTCTTTACCGGCTTGCGCAATCGATCGGGATCCTCGTGAATATCGGCAATCGCCACTGCCTTCGGGCAAATATGCCCGCGACTAAACGGATCTTGCGGGTCGCCCTTGATCGAAACAATTTTCTCGCCGTCGGTTTTTATCTCAATGCCGCAAATTGCCTCGCAAAGATGACAGGCGCGGTAATGTGTTTGAATGCCAGCCATGAAAATTACTCCGGGGAATTTGCCAGGGATTCGGTGATTCGTTCGGCGACAAGCTTGCGCAGCTGATCGGCTGCCATGACACCTAACTGCTCGGCGGCCTGGTAAATATTGCAGCGCTGCGCCTCAGCATAGCGCGCAACCTTGCTGGCATTGTCATAGCCGAGTTCGGGTACCGCGTAGGTGACCAGCATAAGGTTATTGTCCAGGTGTGAATCGAGCACTGCCGCATTCACTTCGATACCAGCCAGGCAATGCGCTGCGAAACTTTGTTGCGCGTCGGCAAGCAAGCGCACCGCTTGCGAAAAATTATGCATCATCAGCGGGCGATAGGTATTGAGCTGTAATTGCCCCGCCGCCGTCGCCATTTCTATCGCGTGCACCTGTGTGCTCACCTGGATGCAGACCATCGCCAGTGCTTCACATTGGGTCGGGTTGACCTTGCCGGGCATAATCGAGCTGCCCGGCTCGTTAGCGGGCAGGCGCAATTCGCCAATCGCGGTGTGAGGGCCGCTTGCCAGCAGCCGGATGTCGTTGGCGATCTTGTTGAGCACTGCGGCAAGCCGCGCAAGCGCCTGCGCGGTGGCGAGTAAATCGTCCTGCCCCGAAAGTGCGGCAAACTTGTTCGGGTGCGGTGTGACATCCCGCCCCGCTATAGCGGCGAGTTCGACGCAAACATCGCGATCAAATCCGCTGGGGGCATTAGCACCGGTACCCACTGCGGTGCCGCCGATGGCGAGTCTGGTCAGACCGGCGCTGGCTTGCAGCAGCGCATCCTGTGCGGCAGCTATCTGCTGCCGGTAGGCACCGAAAACCTGGCCCAGTGTGAGCGGCAGCGCGTCCATCATATGGGTGCGCCCTGCAATAAGGCGCTCGCTGAAAAACAGCTCCAGACGGTTGAGTTGCCTAAACATCGCCTCTATTGCGGGCAATAACTGCGTTTCTAGCACCTCAAGTGCATGCAGGTGCATGGCAGTCGGGAACACATCGTTGGAAGACTGTGAGCGGTTGACATGATCATTCGGATGTACCGGCTGATTGCTGCCAGGCGCACTACCTGCGTATTGATTGGCAAGATTGGCAATCACCTCGTTAACATTCATATTGCTCTGTGTGCCGCTGCCGGTCTGCCAGACACGCACCGGGAACTGGGCACGATAGCGCTGCTCACCACCAGCGGCTAACAGTTCATCGCAGGCGCGCCTGATCAGCGCTGCAATGTCCTCATCAAGCAACCGCTTGCGCAAGTTGACCGCTGCACAGGCCTGCTTGACCGCCACCAGCGCGCGCACCATGCCCCAGGGCAGAATATCTTCACCAATCGCAAAAAATGTGAGCGAGCGCTGGGTCTGTGCGCCGTACAACGCATCTGCTGGCAGCTTTATGTTGCCGAAGCTGTCTTTTTCGGTGCGCATCCCGGTACGCTGGTTGCGCGCGCCGGTTTTTTCACCGCCTGCGGCTTGCTGTTTCTTCACCAAAGTCAGGCTCTCAAGCGTGTGCTGAGATCATCGACCGCAACGGCCCAGGCCGAATCCTCGCACAGCGATTCCTGCAGGAACGAGGCCTGCGAGGGGCTCCAGAAAGTCGCTTCATGAATGGCAAGATGCTCAGCCAGCGGTTTGTGCTGCTCAACAAAGTCGGCGATTTCCTCGTCTGAATCGGGCAGGCCAAGCTGTTTGAACAAATCGCTAATCGTTACTGCTTCATCCAGCATCATGGTATGCACTCCTGTCACTTAAAAACATGTTGGAATAATTGCCACGCATTCAACATGGATTCACCGCGCAATCATTACAAGCCACGCAATCGCTGCCACGACTCATGCCTCATGCCTCTTCTGATGAAGACCACCCTGCATCCAGCGCCTGGGATCAGTACCTGCTGTAGTCGCCGAGCTCGCACAATGCCTGCCGATCAAGCGGCTGAATGCAAGCATAACACCGCTGCGCTCAAGTGGCTTCAGGCAGCTTGCTACCCGGCAACACGGCAAGTGCCGCACTGGCGCCAAACAGCAACAGCGCTGCAGTAATCGACCAGCGGGCACAATTGTGCGCCCCGGTTTTGACTGGCCAATCGCGCTCCGTAGTGCGCACGCACAACCGCCTAGGCGTGATTCCACCATGCAGTATCAGACCACGCACGCAGATCGAGTTCGTGGGTCCAGGCCGAGCGGTGCTGGCTGGCAAGGTGGAAATAGGTATCGGCAATTTTTTCGGGCAGTAGCAAACCGTCCCGGGCACCGCGGCTTTCGCGCAGCGCTGCAAATTGCTCCGCGCCGAGCATCTTGCCAAGGGTATCGGGCGCGTCTACCGCACCGTCGATGATGACGTGTGCAACGTGGATGCCCTGCCCCGCATATTGCGCGCTCAGTGACTGGCAGAGCATGCGCCGGCCACCCATCGCAGCTGCATGCGAGTGCTGGCCCGCGTTGCCACGCACCGCGGCTGTCGCAGAAGTGACGATGATGGTGCCAGTACCGCGCTCAACCATGCCGGGACAAACTGATTTCGCCACGCGAAATAATCCGAACGTCGCCAGTCGCCAACCCATCTCGAAAGCGCGATAGCTGGTGTCCTCAAGCGTTCGATCACCGATTTGCGCACCGAGGTTGTAGACCACCACCTTGATTGGCCCGATATTTTTTTCGACATCTTCTACCAGCGATTCGATCGCGTTCTCTTCAATGGCATTGACCAGAAAACCACTCGCTTCGCCACCTGTTGATTTAACCTCTTCCACAATACGCTCGAGACCCTGCTGATCGCTGCGGCGACACAACACGGCGTGATATCCCTCGCGCGCGAAGCGCTTGCCGGCCGTCCCTCCTATACCCGCGCCGGCACCCATCACAAGACAAACTGGTTTCATCGTTGTTCTCCTCAGCTGCCAGTTATTCCAGCAGGTTTTGCAAACGCAGCGAACGCAATGCAGGTGCACGCGGGAAATGCTGTGCAGTAGAATTTTATCATCGTTGCGATCGTCCACATCTCATCGCGGTACGCTCAGGAAAACCTGTATGACAACCGCATAGCGCGCGCCCTTGCCCAGCGCGACCAACAGCAAAAACAGGTCGAAACGCACGCGCAGGAAACCCGCAACCGCGGTCAGGGCATCACCACCTATCGGCATCCACGCGAACAACAGGCTCCACACGCCATAGCGATTGAACCATTGTTCGCCGCGCTGCAGGCTTTTTTGCCTGAACGGAAACCAGTCCCGGCCAGCATAGCCTGCCGCAAATCGGCCGAGCGCCCAGTTCACTGCTGCACCCGCCGTATTGCCCAGCGTCGCAACCGCCCACAACGCCAACGGCGCCTGTCCCGCTTCCAGCAAATAGACCAGGGTTATTTCAGAATAAAACGGCAGTATGGTGGCCGCCGCGAATGCCGACAGAAAAAGCACCACATAACTCATGCACCATTACTCATATAGCAGTACTCACATGGCAGTACTCACATGGCAGTAAATTGCAGGATACGTTCGCGATAGCTTGGTAGAATTGCATCCGGACAGTTATAACAAACTGTAACGGTTTTTCCCGGGGAGTGGATGATGAGCATCGAGGTAAGCGGAATTCTGGGCCTCCTGGTTTTGATCGCGGATATCTGGGCAATCCTGAATATTGTGCAAAGCAGCGTAAGCACAGGCAAAAAGCTGGTCTGGATACTGGTCATACTTTTGCTCCCGGTGCTCGGCCTGATTATATGGTGGCTGGCCGGCCCGCGTGAGGCCAGTGCAACGTGAACACACGTATGTTAATGAGCGGGATCAGGTGAATGAGCGGTACGCTGCTTCGATACCCGTTGAGCAAAACCTGCATAGAGTAATTTCTCCTCACTGGCACCGCTATACAGCTGTCGCCGATTTTTCGCTTCCTACCATGTGGTTATCTCAATGTCCGAAGCCAGCAGCAAAATCACTGAATTCATGCGCCTTGAAAGAATCGAGGAGGATATTTTTCGCGGCGAAAGTCGCGATCTTGGCACACCGCAGGTGTATGGCGGTCAGGTACTCGGACAGGCCCTGCATGCTGCGCGGCAAACCGTTGAGGGTCGCGAAGCGCATTCGGTGCATGCATACTTCCTCAGGCGCGGTGACTTTGAAGCGCCGATTGTCTACCAGGTTGACCGCAGCCGCGACGGCGGCAGTTTTAGCGCAAGGCGCGTAGTCGCGATACAGCACGGCAAGCCAATCTTTACCTTATCGGCCTCCTTCCAGGCCAGCGAACCGGGGCTCGATTACTACGTGCCTGCCGATATGCCGGCTACGCCTGAAGAATTGACTGCGCTTGGTTTGCTGACGCCGGACGAGGGCCGCCATACGATTCGCATACTCGCCAGCGATTTCGACGTGTTCAAGGTAAAGCTGCGAGACGGCGAAGCGCCGCCGGCCAACCATTCACGGCGCTGGTGGATAAAAGTGCACCACCGGCTACCCGATACGATTGACCTGCACCATACGATTCTCGCCTACGTCAGCGATTTCGGCCTGCTGTACGCGGCGCTTGCGCACCACGCCGAAAATGACGCGGCGCGAAAAAAGTTGATGCAAAATATCCAGCTCGCCTCGATCGACCACACGATCTGGTTCCACCGCCCGTTCCGCGTGGACGACTGGCTGCTGTACGACTGTCGCGCCGTATCCAACTCCGGCGCGAGAGCCTGCGCACAAGGCAGTTTTTACACCAGCGATGGCGTGCTGGTTGCCACAACGTTCCAGGAGGGCCTGGCCCGGCCGCACGACAGTTAAATCATTTCGCCTTCGACGCCGGCGGATGCCTGCTACGCGTTAATCCGCCAGTGCTGAGCGCTCGCGTACCTGCTTGCTCAATCTACAGCGCGTTTAATCAGGTGACAACCCGTCCATTTTTGCGAGCATCACAATGAGGTCTTCCATTCTCGCGCTATAGCCCCATTCGTTGTCGTACCACGCAACCACCTTGACCAGCCCACCTTCTATTACTGTGGTAAGTGCAGCATCATAAATAGACGAGTGAGGATTGCCGATAATGTCGGTCGATACAATCGGGTCGGTGCAGTACTCGAGTATCCCTCGCAGAGAACCCTGGGCTGCCTCCTGCATGGCCCTATTGATTTCATCCACGGTAGTATCACGCGCAAGCTCTACCGTGAGGTCAACCAGGCTTCCATTGGGCACCGGCACGCGCATTGCCAAACCATCGAGCTTGCCGGCCAATTCCGGCAGCACTTCGCCAATCGCGCGCGCGGCGCCTGTAGTGGTAGGCACAATATTCAATGCTGCGCTGCGCGAACGGCGCGGGTCGCTGTGCGGGGAATCGATCAGCCGCTGGTCCGCAGTATAGGCGTGCACAGTTGTGAGCAATCCGCGCCGGATACCGAATTTATCGTGCAAAACTTTTGCAAGCGGTGCAGCGCAATTGGTGGTGCAGCTCGCATTACTGATGATTGTGGAAGACGGCTTGACCACATGGTCGTTAACGCCCAACACGACAGTAGCATCGAGCTTGTCTTTTGGCGGCACCGATAACAGTACACGCCTGGCGCCTGCATCAAGATGCATTTGCAATTCGTCGAGTTTGCGAAAACGCCCTGTGCACTCAACAACATAATCTATGCCTAGCCTGTTCCAGGGCAGGCGCGAGGGATCCGGCTCCTGCAGCGCCTCAAAAGGGTCATCGTCGATGGTAATGGTATTGCCATCCAGATGGACTTCGCCACGGTATACACCATGCACGCTGTCATAGCGGAATGCATGTGCCAGCTGCTCGGACGTCGCCAGGTCATTGACGGCAACCAGATCAAAATTGCCGTGCAGTTTGGCAATTCTTGCAATCGTCCTGCCAATACGGCCAAAACCGTTGATTGCGATGCGTGGTTTTCTCTTCTGTTTTTCTGCCATAGTCTTCTCCCTAATATTTGCCCAAAAATTCGGCCGCCGGTACCCGCCAACGATTGAACAGGATGCGGCCCAGTGTACAATTCAATGGAATTTTACAGCACGAACTTACAACAGTGAGCATCTTCCATACAGTAACGGCAGGTGCAAATTTCTACGGTAACGCGAATTTATGATTATCGGAATACCCAAAGAGCGCAAATCCGAAGAACACCGCGTTGCACTGACGCCGGGTGGTGCCGAAATTCTTTGCGCTGATGGCCATACATTGCTGGTTGAAACCGGCGCAGGCGCGGGTAGTGAATTCACCGATGAGGAATACCGCCAATACGGCGCTTCGATAGTCGACAACGCGGAGGCGCTGTTCGCGCGGGCGGATATGGTGCTTCATGTCAAGGAGCCCACCGCTGAAGAGTGTGCCATGCTGCGCGAAGGCCAGATCCTGTTTACCTACCTGCACCTTGCCGCCAACGTGGAGCTGGCGAGGTCGCTGATCGAACGCAAAGTAGTCGCCATTGCCTACGAAACAATCCAGTGCGAAGACGGGTCGCTGCCCCTGCTCACACCGATGAGTGAAGTCGCCGGGCGTATGGCGATTCAACAGGGTGCGAAGTACCTCGAGATGGCGCAGGGTGGCAACGGCGTTTTACTCGGCGGCGTACCCGGGGTCGACCCTGGCACAGTTATCGTGCTTGGCGGTGGCGTCGCGGGCATGAACGCCGCCAAAACTGCCTGCGGTCTCGGCGCCAAAGTCTATGTATTCGACAAAAGCCTGCCAAGATTGCGCTATCTCAGCGACATCATGCCGGCAAATTGTGTCCCGCTGATGTTCAAGCCGGCGACCCTGCGCCGTATTTTACCGCATGCAGATGTCATAGTCGGCGCCGTATTACTTGCTGGCGCACGCACGCCAAGGCTGATCGACCGGCAGATGTTATCGCTTGTCAAGAAGGGTGCTGTGATGGTCGATTTATCGATCGACCAGGGTGGCTGTTTTGAAACATCGGTAGCAACAACGCACGACAATCCTACTTACGTAGTAGACGGCGTGATTCATTATTGCGTCGCCAATATGCCAGGTGCGGTTGCCAAAACATCCACGCTGGCGCTGACCAATGCCACGCTGCCCTACATACAGACAATTGCGACACACGGCTGGCAAAGTGCTGCGGTGAACAACAACGACATTGCACTGGGGTTAAACGCTGTTAACGGTGAGATATGCCACGCGGGCGTTGCGGAAGCGCTTGGTATGGCGTGCATAGACCTCGCGAAAATACTGCCGGCCTTGCCCACTGATGTGCAGCGGTGAAACGCTGCAGCCGGATTTCAGATAACAAACGTTACAAACCGGCTGGCGTAGCGGGACTATCGACAGGACTTGATAGCAATGTGGGCTAGTTGCTCGCAACAATCGCCTGCTGATCGGATACCTTGTAAATAAAGCTGCGCTGCTGCTGTCTTGCCAGTGCTGGCTTGCCATCATTTACCGGCACTTGAAATCGGGACTGTTTCAACGCAACCATCGCCGAACGGACAAATGCCCTGCTTGGTTTAGCCTCGACAACCCTGAAATTTCGCGCCTTGCCACGTTTATCGACGATGTAGTCCAGCGTAACCTTGCCACCCATGCCGCGCTTGAGCAGGGCCTTGGGGTACCTCGGCTTAACCTCTAGCACGATTGGAATGGCCTGCGTTGCCTCCACCTCTACCTCATGGACGAACTCGGCAGCCATTGCCACGCTGATATTTGTTAACAGCGCAAGCACAAAACAAATTGTAGTTTTTTTAAACATCGTCGCCTCCGTTTCGGACGCTTGCAGACCCTACGCTGCCCTTTGCCAGTTCAAATTTCAACCAGGGCAATGGTTCCGCAGGCCATCCACCAGCCCTGCCGCCGACTGCCCTGACACCATAAGTCTAAATGATTTCACCAACAATACTGCAAACTGTCATCAAAATTTCATATTCAGATGCTAATGAACGATCGTCGCCAGCCACCGAGCGGTTACAGGGTCCGGAGAACTGGCCCACTGTGTTCGCCGACAACGCGCGCCGGCCAGGCAACACAAGACACTGCGCTGGCAGGATGCTGAAACTCGGTGCATCGACCAGCGCAGCCAGGAGGCTCTTATTTTTCTGTTTTGGGTCGAGTGGTTTTTATTGTCGAGTGGTTATTATGATTGGCCGTAAATGTCTTTTACGGTCAATCAATATCCCTCTTGATCTACCACTTATGCCCTGTGAAGCAATGGTGTAACAAATCCAGTGCGGCCTTCTAGTGTGACATAAAATCGCCGTACTCATAGTCGGGGCAACTGATGGTCATGTGCTCCTGCAGCCCCATCAGCTCCATAAAGGCGCCCTGATCGAGGTGGATCAGGTTTTCATGATCACCGCTTTCAATATAAATATCCTTGCACTCGGCCAGCCTTTCATCCCATATAACGGGGAAGCCATAGATCTGTCCCAGCGCCGGTATAGCGCCAAGCTCACAATCATCGAAAAGACCATCCAGCTCTGACTCCTCCACTAGCCTGTAGTCACCGTTCATGCAGCTATTCAGCCAGGAAAAAACGATCCTGTGCCCGGAAGGGATGACGCAGAGCAGGTAGCGATCTCCATCGCGCGTCATCACTGCCTTGGCCACTTGTGAAGGTGGCAAATGCGCACGCTCTGCGCTCTGCCTGCTGGTGCTGGAGTGCGGATGGTTGACCACCTCGTAGTGCACGCCGACTTTGTTCAGGTGCTGCCTGACACTTCTCGCCATCGTCATCGTCGCATCCTCCATAGTTCGAAAATCGATGGATTCAATATAGGAAGAGTGCAGCAGACTGTCCAAGACCTAGTGCGCTTAAGCATAAACTGCCGATAGTGGTTTCAGGAATATAGATGCGCGCGCTGGTAAAAGTCGCTATACAAAATGGGATCGTCAGCTTTATCGACACCATGCTGCTGGAAAAAGATGGTGCAATACCGTTGATTAATTTGCAGGATTTGAATACTGGCAGGAGCTCGAGATAGCAGCCGGATAGGCCCAAAATCCTGCGCTTACTCGGCTTCCGGAAACCATTCGCGCAGTTTCGCCCTGGCGCGCTCGGTGTGTTCCTGTTTGACATGCCTGGCAACGGCCCAGAACGCACCCATTAGCGCGCCCCAGTCATCGACGTAACCTCCTGGCAAAAAATCAGCAACCGCGTCGATGGGAATAATAAAGTAGGCCAGCGCGCCGACAATAATTG
>JBATGO010000106.1:0-2076 GCA_049665845.1 Pseudomonadales bacterium
CAATTGAAAAGTATTTGCCTGGAAATCGAGACCAAAAGCACCCCGGTAAAATAAAAACGGCACCCGAGGGTGCCGTCATATACCTGTGAAGGATTCAGGTCAGTGCGTTTTAAACTTTCTGGAAAAGGTGAGACCCGCAAGCCCGATACCCAGCAGAGCCAGAGTGGCAGGTTCAGGCACTGAAGCGTAGCTATCCTTTGCCTTTACGGTAAAGCCGCCAATCTCTTCAGATTCTTTTTCGCTAACCGCGTGGTTGAATGCCTGAAGCTCGGAAAAATCCCAGTTTGTTACAAAAGAAACTTTGCTGAGATCGAGGGATTTTACTTTTTCAGCCAGCTCAACTTTAAATCGAAACTCGCCGTCATCCACTTTGAGTTCCAGCTTTTCAATATTTTCACCAAATACGAAACCAGCATCCTTCGCCTCGAATTTATACTCATGCTTTTCGATTCCAGTGATACCTTCGATATCTTTTTCCTGTAATTCCCATTTATCCAGTCCATCGTCTTTTATAGTAATTCCCGTACCAGAGAATGAGATTCGTGTTTTGCCAAAGCCGTCATCGGACAACGTCAGCATCAACGAGGCATGAGACGATATTGGCAGCATTGCTGACAGCGCCACAAGGGCAAGCAATTTTTTACACATGTTCATTTATTTCAACTCCTGAGTTCTATAGGCCCTGATAAAAAGTTATTTTCCGGTGTGTGGATAACCTTGAAAGTTTTAGCGCACACACCGAAGCATTTTATCATGCCAGCAATTCCCGTTGCGGGAGCAATGTAAAACAGTGAAAATACAGCGCACTGATTCTATGCGCGAAAGCGCCCGGTGTGGACGCGCCCGCTGAACCATGAGAGCAATCACGCGGGTATACTGCTCCGCCAATTTCCCCCTTCAACCTGATGGCACATTCAATGAGTACATCCCTGCAAGTTCATGGCTCGGTATCCCCTGGATTTGAGTCTATAAAGCAACTGTACGAGCAGCAGATGCAGACGATGGCAGAGCAGGATACGCAGCTATGCGTTTACTACCGTGGCGAAAGGGTTGTCGACCTTTGGGCTTCGGCAAAGAGCAACAGCAGTGCGCCCGGGAACGCTTTTTCAGCTGACTCGCTGGTTAACGTGTTTAGCAGCGGCAAAAGCCTTGAAGCGATCGCGATTGCCTCGCTGGTAAGTAAAGGGCTAATAAGCTACGACGCCAGGATTACGCAATACTGGCCGGAATTTGGCGCCAATGGCAAAGACGAACTCACCGTGGCTGAGCTGATGCGGCATGAGGCGGGGCTGGCAAATTTCCACACCGCCATCGACCTGGAGGACCTGTTCACCGAGAATATTAAACGCAATGCCATCGGCCGCATTATTGAAGCGCACGCGCAAACCTATGACGCGGCGAGCGGCAGCAAGCGCGAATACCACGCGCTCACCAGGGGCTGGATTGTTAACGAGGTATTTCGGCGGGTCGATCCCGAGGGCCGTACTATCGGCGAGTTCCTGCGCGAGGAGATCAGTGGCCCGCTCGACGCCGATGCCATTGTTGGCGTAAAAGCGCAGGACATGCAGCGAATCGCCAGGGTCCAGATGTTAAGCCCGGGCTTCCAGCTGCTCGAGAGCCTGAAACCCAGGGTGCTCGGCCGGCGCATCGTCCACAATTTTTTCCAGATCATGGCCAGGCTTGTTATGTTCTTGCCGCTGCTGGTCAAGGCGAGGCGGGCGGGTATTCCGCCGCCGTTCGCAGGTTTTGGCCAAACCGATTACTTTAACGACCCGGGATTCGCCGGAGGCGAAACACCATCAGCCAATGCCAACTGTTCTGCGAGGGGGCTGGCGAAAATAGCTGCCATGCTGGCAGCCGGTGGCAAGTGGCAGGGCACCGAGTATTTAAGCGAGCAGGCCTGGGCGGCGATGCATGCCAATCCGGTAAAGGCACACATGGGCAAGTTACTCACTACCCGATTCACCCAGGGCGGTGTAGACAGTTTCACCGCATGCGATCCACAGTGCACCGCGTGTGAGCGTGATTTAAACCAGGGCAGGGAGGGGTTTTATGGATGGATGGGGTTCGGTGGAT
>JBATGO010000107.1:0-2476 GCA_049665845.1 Pseudomonadales bacterium
GTAATACTGTTCTTCGTTATTGCCCCATGCCGACAAACCGTAGGCCTTGCCATCGCCGAGCTGGATATCCCAGTTGTCGAGATCCAGTTCGGTACCATTAAATTCATCGCTCCAGACCAGTACCCAGTCGCGTGACGGCTGCGGGCCGTCGATGGCACTGTCCTGACCTTCCTCGATACACGCGCTGAGCAGGAACGCAACGAGCACAAAGGCTAGCGCCCTCCTGAGCTTGCCCCATATCGGGAATGTCAGAACGAAAGCGGTTCGGTGGCGGTACAGCATTTCAAAGCAACTCCGAGGAATAAAGGCACTGGCGATCTTTTCAGCAGTTAATCAACGCGTAAGCGCGTCGCTGCCGCTGGCCTTGTATTTTTATTTAATAAGCAGGGAAAAGCTACACCTGCGTGCAAGGCGCCCGGCTTAGCAGCGCACAATGCCCGAGCGCGCTGGTGCGCTCAACCGGACTGCGCTCAACGGCTCATCGCGTGCGCCAGAACGGACAAGTGGTCGGTAGAACGCTCTTAATCTACTGTTTTTGCTCGATAAATTCTTTTATTACGCTGCGGTAGTGGCGGCTGACCTTGATCTTGGCGTCACCTTCCAGGAACAGAAAATATTCACCCTTGGTATGCTTTTGCACCCGCAGGATACGATCGACATTGACTATCGTCGAGCGGTGCACGCGCTTGAAGCGCTTCGCATCCAGCCGCTTGTGCAGATCCTGCAGTGTTGAGCGCATGACATGCGTGGTACCGCGCACATGAATGCACATGTAATCGCCGGCGGCATCGATCCAGTCTATATCGGGTTCTTCGACAATGGCCACAGTGTCGCCATCCTTGATAGACAGCTTGCGCACATCTGCCTGAGGTACATTTAAAACGGGCTCACTCCTGCGCCGCTGCTTCTCGCGAACGCGTTCCGCTACCGAATTGATTGCAGAATACAGCACCGGGCGCGGGCGCGAATTCGATTCCATATGCTCGAACACGCGCTCGATGGCGCGACCGAGCCGCTCATCACTAATAGGCTTGAGTACGTAATCGATTGCATTCGCGTCAAAGGCGTCGATGGCGAAGTCGTCAAACGCCGTAACAAAAACAACATGCGGCAGGTTTTCAGGCTTTAGCGCCTTGATCACATCAAAACCGTTCAAGCCCGGCATTTGAATGTCCAGCAGCATCAAATCCGGCTTAAGCTGTATACAGGCGTCTACCGCTTCCCGCCCGTTTTTGCATTCAGCAACTATCTGCACGGTGCTGTATTCGCTCAGCGAAGCCCGCAACAGGTGCCGAGCGAGCGGCTCGTCATCCACGATAACTACCGAGAGGGGGTTTTTTACGCGTTCAGCTTGACTCATTTTGGGTCGATCGCCTCGTAGGGGAACAGCAACTCTATTTTCAAACCCTGCCCCGGCTCATTGTAAAGATTCATTTCGTAGCAGTCCCTGTACAGGCTCTCTAGCCTGTCGTGGGTGTTTTGCATCCCGACACCAGCGAAATGAAAATCTGCTTTGCCAAACTTGCCTTCCGGCAGATTTATGATCCCCGGACCGCTATCCTGCACGATCAGCTGCAGATTATTTTCTATTTGATGCGCAGATACCCGGATCTGGCCACCGGCCTCGCTTGAGCTAATTGCATATTTCAGCGCGTTTTCAATCAGCGGCTGCAAAATGAGACTTGGCACCATTGCGCGTCGCACGCTTTCATCGATGTCGTATTCGACGATCAGTCTGTCCGGAAAACGCGTCTTTTCGATTTCAAGGTAAAGCTCAAGCGCATCAATTTCCGTTGCCAGCGCCACGGCGCTCTGGCGTTCACGTTTAAGCGCGTAACGCAAAAACGAACTGAGTTTATCGATCATTTCACGGGCCTTGCCCGATTCTTCTATCGCAACCAGTGCATTGATCGCGTTTAATGAATTAAATAAAAAATGCGGGTTGAGCTGGTAACGCAACATTTCGAGCCGTGCTTCGCTGGCCAGTTTTTCGGCCTGGTAGCGCTTGAGCTTTTCCTCGCGTGCCTGCTCCACTTGTTTAATCCGCCGGTCCCGCTCCCGCGACGCCAGCTTGTAATACATCAGGTTGTAATACAGCGCGGTCCAGCATAGGAATATAAAAAAAGCACTGAAATACCAACCACCAAAATCCTGCCAGACTTCCGGCCCTTCCTCGGTCATCAAAATAAAAGTCGCGACACGCAACCAGGACCAGGCCAGCGAAAAAACAAAAACAACAACGACACTACCGAGCAGAAGCACGGCTGCGCTGCGCTGCCACAGGCGACTGTAGATCAGGCTCATCGGTATAGTCAACAGAACACCGAGCACCGATTGCAGCAGCGTGTGCAATATGTGTGGCAATTCACCTGCGCCATACCACAAGGTCAGGCTGAAAAACGTGATCACCGTTAAGCTAACCCAGAACAACAGCTGCATGAACCACAACCTGATGATCAGCGGCCTCACTTCCGTG
>JBATGO010000108.1:0-15735 GCA_049665845.1 Pseudomonadales bacterium
CCATGCAGCAATTTGACGAACTGCTGTGGTCATTCCGGCCCAACAGTTTTGTCCCGCACCGCAGCGAAACCGCCGAGCCAGAGATGGGCGCAGGGCGTGAAGTGCTGGTGGCTTGCAGCGGGCATCCGGGCGACCACCACGACGTATTGGTCAACCTGACCCACGCCACGCCCGAGTTCTTCAGCCGCTTCACGCGCATCGCGGAAATCGTGCGCGGCGATGATTCAGCGAAGCAACGCTCGCGAGAACGCTACAAATACTACCGCGAACGCGGCTATCCGCTTCAAGTTCACGAACTTTGACGTAAACTACGCGTGCGGGGCCAGCGCGTGCCTCCCGCGACGGCCCGGTAGTGATTAGAGCCACCCAAGACAAGCGCCGCGCCCTGCACGGAATCCCTGCTGCCATGCCGAAACCGCTGGAACAAGAACTGCTGGAAGAACTGACCTCGCTGGCCGCTGAACTTGGCAGCAGTGCAACGGGCAATAGTGCAATCGCCATCAACCCGGGCACCGACAGAGCCAAGCCAGGCGCGGCTTCGAATAACAACAAAGCATCCGCTTCGAACAGCGTCACAAATAGTTATCGGCCGCGTAGCCAACCATCGAATAGCCCGCCCGCAAACAAAGCACGCCCGCAGGCGCAGCGGTACAGTCAGCCAGGGCAATCGGTGCTGCAACGCGCGCAGATTATCGCCGATTCGCATCGCATCGAGAAAAAACACGGGCGCAAAACTTCGACAAACACCGTCACTCCCCAGCAAGTCGCGCTACCGCTGTAAGCGGCTACGCCAAATCCGGCAGCAGTAAACAATGGAAAAAACTTTCCAGCCGCAAGCTATAGAGCAACGCTGGTACCAGTGGTGGGAACAGCGCGGTTATTTTTCGCCGCAGCCCAACCACGATGCAGAAGCCTTCAGCATCATGATCCCGCCACCGAACGTGACGGGCAGTTTGCACATGGGCCACGCCTTCCAGCACACGATCATGGATGCGCTGATTCGCTACCAGCGCATGTGCGGCAAAAACACGCTCTGGCAGGTCGGCACTGACCACGCAGGTATCGCCACACAAATGGTGGTGGAACGCAAGCTGGCTGCCGAGAACCAGCCGGATCGCCATACGCTTGGCCGCGATACCTTTATCGAGAAAATCTGGGACTGGAAGCGCGAGTCCGGCGACACGATTACGCGCCAGATGCGCAGGCTGGGCAACTCGGTCGACTGGGAGACCGAACGCTTCACCATGGATGAAGGCTTTTATGCAGCGGTGCAGGAAGTATTCGTGAGGCTTTACAGCGAAGGGCTGATCTACCGCGGCAAGCGCCTGGTCAACTGGGACCCGAAACTGCAAACCGCCATCTCCGACCTGGAAGTGGAGAATCGCGAAACCACGGGCAACATGTGGCAGCTGCGCTATCCGCTGGCTGACGGCATAACAACACGCGACGGCAAGAATCACCTGGTGGTTGCGACCACGCGGCCCGAAACCATGCTTGGCGACACTGGCGTTGCGGTCAACCCGCGCGACCCGCGCTTCAATGACTTGATCGGCAAGTTTATCGATTTGCCATTGGTGCACAGGCGCATTCCGATTATTGGCGATGAGCACGCCGACATGGAAAAAGGCACCGGCTGCGTGAAGATCACGCCGGCCCACGATTTCAACGATTACATGGTCGGCAAACGTCGCGAACTAGCGATGATCAACGTACTCAGCCCAAGCGGTGAAATCCTTGCCGAAGCCGAAGTATTCGACAGCCATGGCAAGCCCAGCGACGCCTACGACGCGCCGCTGCCGCCGGCCTTCGCTGGTATGGAACGTTTCACGGCGCGCAAGGCAATCGTACAGGCCATGGACGATGCCGGCCTGCTTGAGAAAGTCGAGCCGCACACGTTGGCAGTGCCTTACGGCGACCGCGGTGGCGTGGTCATCGAGCCCATGCTGACCGACCAGTGGTACGTCGATGCAAAAACATTGGCCGGGCCCGCTATTGAAGCGGTAGAAAACGGCGACGTGCGCTTTGTGCCCAAACAATACGAAAACATGTATTTCGCCTGGATGCGTGACGTCCAGGACTGGTGCATCTCGCGACAGCTATGGTGGGGACATCGCATTCCCGCGTGGTACGACAGCGACGGCAACATTTATGTTGGCCGCAACGAAACCGATGTGCGCAAGGCCAATAATCTCGACAGCGCACAGGTGTTGACGCAGGATCCGGACGTGCTCGATACCTGGTTCAGTTCTGCGCTGTGGACCTTCGCTACGCAGGGCTGGCCGGAACAGAGCGAAAGACTACAGGCTTTTCATCCCAGCAGCGTGCTGGTAACCGGCTTCGACATTATCTTTTTCTGGGTCGCCAGGATGATGATGATGACGATGCACTTTATGAAGCGCGAAGACGGCAAGCCGCAGGTGCCCTTTCACACGGTTTACGTGACCGGCCTGATCCGCGACGAGCACGGCGAAAAAATGTCGAAGTCCAAGGGCAATGTGCTCGACCCGCTGGATATGATCGACGGCATTACGCTCGAAGACCTGCTCGAGAAACGCACCGCCAACCTGCTGCAGCCGCAGCTGCGCGATAAGATCGCCAGGCGCACCAAACAGGAGTTTCCCGAGGGTATCAATGCACACGGCACAGACGCGCTGCGTTTTACCCTGGCCGCACTCGCCTCAACTGGCCGCGACATCAACTGGGATATGCACCGCCTTGAGGGTTACCGCAATTTTTGCAACAAGCTCTGGAACGCGGCCCGCTATGTATTGATGAATGTCGAGGGCGAAGACTGTGGCCAGCGCGGCGGCGAGATCGCGCTATCGCTGCCCGACCGCTGGATTATCGGTCTGCAACAGCAACTGGCAGCCGATGTGGCGCGGCACTTTGACAGTTATCGTTTTGATCTCGCCAGCCAGGCACTTTACGAATTTATCTGGAACGAATACTGCGACTGGTACCTGGAACTGGTCAAACCGCAGCTTGCCAACAGCAGTGCCGATGAAGCGGCAAAACGCGGCACGCGGCGAACGCTGGTGCGGGTATTGGAGGCAACGCTGCGCATCGCCCACCCGATCATGCCGTTTATTACCGAGGAAATCTGGCAGCAGGTAAAGTCACTTGCCGGCATTGATGCGGGTGCAGATACCATCATGCTGCAGCCCTACCCGGATACCGACAAAGCGCTTGTCGACCCGCAGGCGGAGGCAGATATCAACTGGATCAAGGCCGTTATCGTCGCGCTTCGCACGGTTCGCGGCGAGATGAATATTCCCCCGGGCAAAGCCCTGACGGTGATCTTTCGCAATGCCAGCGAGACAGACCGCGCTCGCTACAGCGCCAACCAGAGCCTGATCGAATCGCTCGCGAAAATATCCGCCGCCAGCTGGCTGGACGCGCAGGCGAGCACACCGCCAGCGGCTACGCAACTGGTTGGCGAAATGGAAATGCTGGTACCACTGGCAGGCTTTATTGACAAGGATGCAGAAATTGCACGACTGGCCAAAGAGACCGGCAAGCTCGAGCAGGATATTGCCCGGCTGACAGGCAAATTACAAAACCGGAAATTCGTTGCGAACGCACCGGCTGATGTGGTTGAAAAGGAGCGCGACAAACTTGCTGCGCAGCAGCAGTCATTGGCCAAACTGCAGTCCCAGCGCCAGCAACTGCAAGACCTTTAACAGCAGCGCTTTATTTAAGCACGTCAGCTAAGCACGTTACCTGCGCCATTTCCCTACTGCCGCCGCGGCATGTTCGTCGCGAAATGCCCGCAGCAACTCGTACACGTCGCTGGATTCCTGCTGCAGCGTGGAACCTTCGAAACCCGGCTGCAGAAAACTTGAAGCGCCGGTCACAGCCTCGCCAAGTTCTGCCAGGTTTTCAAACGCCATACTCCAGTCCGGGAAGTGCCGTTGCGGCTTGCTTTCCAGGCGGAGCGTGTGCACGTCGGTGTGACGCTCGTCCCGCAGGATCGAATCAAATACTTCGCGCACCGCCGTCTCACTGCCTTCGAGCACCTGCATAAAGCGCCTATCCGCGTACAACAACAAGCCGGTCAATAGCAGCCGCGCGTTCCTGCGCCGCGAGATTTCCAGCAACTGGAGCAATTCCGCAGCTGAAAACTCCCTGCTGGCGTGGCTGACATAAACAACATGAAACATGGCAACGCACCGAAAGCGTGATACGGCTCACATTTTACCGCGCTATCTGCTCGCGTACATGCCTTGTTGTACTTATTTTTTTACCCACGCCAGCAAGTACCAACGGCATGCTGTACAGCTAACATACAATAATATAAGCGGCGCGTATGCCGGACTAGCTGATTATCCTGTCTATACTTTTAACCAGTAATGTCTCAAGCTAAAAAGCAGGAAAGCAACAATGTCTGGAACTTTTCGCCTCGTTACCCGCAGTGATTTCGACGGACTGGTTTGCGCCGTGCTGCTCAAACACCTCGAACTCATCGACGACATTACGTTCGTGCATCCCAAGGATATGCAGGATGGGGTGATCGATATTGACGCTGACGATATCACCACCAATCTTCCCTACGTAGAAACTGCGCACCTGGTCTTCGACCACCATCACTCGGAATGGCTGCGCAATCCGGGCATGCGCGACAATTACATTATTGATCCCGAAGCGCCTTCAGCAGCGCGCGTTGTCTGGAAACATTACGGCGGCCACGCGGCCTTTCCCGCAGAATGGGACGAGATGATGGAAGCTGTCGACAAGGGAGACTCCGCACAATACAACCAGCAGGAGGTATTGCAACCAAAAAAATGGGAGCTGCTCAACTTCCTGATGGATGCGCGCACCGGCCTCGGCCGCTTTCGCCAGTTCCGCATCTCAAACTACAACCTGATGATGGACCTGATCGACTACTGCGCCGGCCATACAATCGAAGAGATTTTCGAACTGCCCGACGTAAAAGAACGTGTCGAGCTGTATTTCGAGCAGGAGGAAAAATTCAAGGCACAGATCCAGCGCTGCGCGACAGTGCACCGCAACCTGGTCGTGCTCGATTTGCGTGAAGAGGAAGTTATTTTCGCGGGTAATCGCTTTATACTTTACGCATTGTTTCCGCAGTGCAACATATCGATTCACGTAATGTGGGGGCGCAGTAAACAAAATACGGTATTTGCGACAGGCAAATCGATTTTCAACCGCAGCTGCAAAACCAATGTCGGTGAACTGATGCTGCGCTTCGCAGGTGGCGGTCATGAAGCGGCAGGCACCTGCCAGGTTGCCAATGAAAACGCAGCCGAAACACTTGAAGAGATCATCGAACAAATCAACAGCGACGAAGACTGGGCGATGACCGGCTAGCCTGCCCTGGCCCGGTTATATGCCCGAGGTGATTCAGCCCCCACTTTATGGCTGGTACCAGATAGGCGAGGAATAGGCGCGCTCCTGCGTCATCCTCGGTACCTCGTCACTCATTTCTACCCTGAAATAGGCCGCATCGTAGCTTGTCCAGCGTGGCGTTGGAATTTCCAGGACGCGGGCGTAATAGTAGGCGGGTTGCGCCGCATCGAATTCCGGATCCTGCCACTGCACGCTCAACGCTGCCGAGCCGATTGAATTCTCGTAGGTCGCGCTGGCGACATCCACGGTGTTCCCAACCATCTGCAACTGTCCGTCGATACCGGCCTTGCGCTCGCCCGACCAGGCCACGTTGAATACTTTTTCCTGCGGCCTGCCATTTTCGAGCCAGCCTTTCACCACCTGTACACGATCGAGATTCGCACCCATCGGGTCTTTCAATGCCGCAAGGCTGAACACCGGTGCGCCATTGTCCCTGGCGCGGCGCAGTTCGCCACCCATGGATACGGATTGTTGGTGCAGAGCTGCATCAAAACGAAGCAGGATACGCGGCCCTGTCGTTGCATAGGTTTCACGGCGCGCCATCGCATCAAAAATCGCTTCGCGGGTATTTTCTCTCGCCCAGACTGCAGCGTAGCCACTGGCCGCCATTTCCCACCCCAGTACTTTATAACCACCGACATCACCCAGCACGCCTTGCCAGCGATTGGCTGACGGCTCCATGTAGGCCATCTTGCCAAAGAAATTATTTTCATCGCCGGTCGCCAGCGCGGTATGGCTGTCGGTGGAGCCAATCAGGCCAAACTGATAGGGGTTGGCGCCGAGCGCCTGCTCAAGCTTCAGGCCGAGGCCCAGTGCCTGCCGCGCGTATTCATAAGGCAGCATTGCAGGGGTTTTCAGCACACCGGCGAAGTTACCGCGATCCCAGGTTTCGTAGTCTGCGAATTCATCGTTTTTCGAAAGCAGCGGGTGGGTTTCACCATCGCCCTTGATTTGCGTCACCTCGTACAATGGTTCCCAGCGCGCGCGCGTTTGCGCATAGTCGCTATTCAGCGCCTCACCGGTCGCAGGATTGATTTCGGGAAACATCAACCCGTTGCTGATATTCCCGTTGTGTGCGGCTGCAAGCAAACGCCCACCGGTTTCGTTCTCGTATGCTGCCATCCATCGCCACAGGTCTTCGGGGTTCTCGCTTTCGGTTGATGTGAAGGGCAGCATTTTCCCGGCAAGCCCGGCACCATCGCGATAAAAAACGTTGCGGTGCAGATTGCTGCCGCCTGGCGACGAGGTCCATTCGTAACCTATCAATGTCGTGAACACGCCGGGCTGGTTATAGGCGTCTGCCGTTTTTACGTAGTCGTGCCATATGCTTTTGAAAAACTGTCGGTCAAACAGCACGTCGGGGGCTGTGCTGTCGGTCAGCGCTATCATCACCTCCATGCGGGTTGCCAGTTTTTCCTGCTCGCTGCCCTTGCTGAGCGTTTCATACCAGGCTTTGGTTACGTCACTCCTGAGGAAGCGCTTGTTGCCGCGAATAAGTTCGTTCATGGTGCCCATCGCGTCGGAATGGTCGCTGACTACCAGGAAATCCAGCGGGCGATCAAGCTTCACTGCCAACCCGCTGCTGGAAATTACCTGCTCGCCACGCGCGAAGCGATAGGCGGTTGCCTGGTCGAGCGTAACGCCGAAAGCGCGCGCATCCAGAGATAAATTGGTGTGCAAATGCGTTTCACCCCACAGCACGCGCTTCTGCCCTTCTGCGCGTGCAGCGGGCGAATAGGGCTGTTTTAATTGAGTTTCCGCGCCAGCCGGTACGGCCAGCAAACAGGTGCTGCAAAGCGCGCTTGCCAACAGGGCCGGTAATATTTTCTGCATGTGCTCACTCCGGTGTGCGGGATTCTTTCGGCTGGCCACCCGCGTTGGCTATTGGCTTTTTGGAACCACTCCCGTCTACACAAACGAAAGTGATATTGCTCTCGAACAGTATGGTATTGCTTTCGACGCCATAGCGAGCAGCATAAACACGCACGTTATAGGTTACCGAGGTATTTCCGACGCGTGTTTTTTCGCAGAGAAAGCGAAGAATCTGGCCTTTCTGGATGCGGTGGCGAAACTCGACGTTGTCGAGCCCAATGGTGACAAAATGCTGGCCGGGAAAATCGAGGCTCACCCTGATGTAAGCGATCTCATCGATCCACTTTAACAACGCACCGCCAAACAGGCTGCCGTAATCGTTCAGGGCTTCGGGCAGGACGATCTTGTAGTGTTCCAAAACAGGCTCCGTCAGTCGAACGCGCTTGCGCAGCTGCGAAAACACGCACAAGCGCGCGCGATTGTACTGGATTAGCCCGCTTACAGCGTACTGCTCAATTGCTGGCGGAAGGATGAACCGGAGCAAGCGGCGCGCGATAAGGCAAACGCCAGGCTTCCCGTTCGGGCTGCAAAACAACGTTGCCGCGGGCATTAAAGGACTCGATGCGTTGCGCGATGCCATCGCGAAGCTCGTGCTCGCGAATCGCAGCCACGCTTAGCAGGCCCTGCAGGTAGCCTTCCAGCCTGAAACGCCAGGCCGGCGGCACGCCGCCGCTGCTTTGCAACGCAGCAAAATAGGCATCGAGGTTTTCAGCCCAGCCGTTATGCATCAATGATCGGTATTCGGGCATGAGCGGCCTGTGCGCGGGTTCCTGGTCGGGCACAGTTTGAAAGAATAGCCACCGCGGCGCAAGGCACCGCAGTGACGGGGCAAGTTTACCGGGCGATCATTTCACCAGGTCTAGGTAGGCGTACCAACTCGCGTGCCCCAACAGCGGGAACACCAGGATCATTCCAACCATCATGCTGACAAAGCCCAGCACAGCCAGCACCGCGCAAATAACAGCCCAGACCAGCATCGCCAAAGGGTCTGCAGCAAAAACCACGCGCACACTGGTAGCCATAGCATGTCGCACACCCACGCCGCGATCAATAATCAGCGGCACCGTGATGGCCGAGAGTACGAAGACTATTGCTGCGAACACAGCGCCCACCGCAAAGTAGGCCGCGATCTGGCTGGCTGCCACGTTGCGCAAGACATCACCCATCACTGTGCTAGCCACCGAAGGCGCCGCGCCGAAAATTTGCGCCAGCAACCAGCCGGAAACCACGAACCACAATGCTGCGAAACTTGCGAGCATGCAGGCGAAGCGCAGCAGCGGCCCTCGATTGTTCCTCAGCGTCGCCAGTGAATTGTCAAAACGCGCCGGCTCGCCTCTGCTGTGCTGCCTCGAGAGTGCGACCAGGCCGGCAGCGAGTATCGGTGCAACCAGCATGAAGCTGGTCAACAATGCGGCTAACGCATAGGGATGCATCGGATAGGCGAGCACGACCACGCCAAGAATCGCTACCAGCAGGCCATAGGACAGGCTTGCCGACAAATGCGACCCGAGGTCCTTCCAGGCCTGGGCGAACCAGTTAAATGGCGCCGCTGCCGTCACGTGGCGCAGCGACAAAGCGCGCCATTTTTCCTGTCCATGCGCGGCTTGCGTATATCGTTTGGGTATCAGGGTAGCCATAACACACCTCCGGGCAAAGCTTTCAGTGGCCTGGCAAAACGGCTAATGCAGGATCCGCCACTTTCCGAGAGCGGTCGCTCGCAGTGGTCAGCCAGACCTGGTAGCGCAAAAAGCGCACCGCCTAAAAGATTCGACAGCATGCCTGGCTCACAGTTTCAGGGAGCACCTGCGAAACGCGCTGAATCTCGCATATAATCGCCCCGCGACCAGCGAATGGCTAAATCCCTATCAGGTTTAATCATCAACGCATCATTCAGTTGACCGGCATTTGTCCGGCATCCATACGCTGCGCACTGAATTTTCGCTTGCATAAATAGCTTCTATACATTGAGTGCCAAGCGATTCACCCGTAACCAAAATCAACCCAGCCTGCAAGGTCAGCCCCACAATGTCTGAACACGCTAACACGATTTACTACACCCTCACCGACGAAGCACCCGCACTGGCGACGGCCTCGTTCCTGCCCATCGTGCAGCGCTTTGCATCGGCCGCCAGTATCGATTTCAAACTCACCGACATCTCCCTGGCGGGTCGCGTGCTGTCGGGCTTTCCGGAGTACCTTGCAGAGGAACAGCGCGTTGGCGACGGGCTGGCGTTCCTCGGCCAGCTTACCCAGGACCCGCACTGTAATTTTATCAAGTTGCCGAATATCAGTGCCTCTGTACCCCAGCTGAAAACCTGTATCAACGAACTGCAGGAACAGGGTTTCGCGATACCGGATTTCCCCGAAAATCCGCAGACCGATGAAGAGAAGGATATTCGCCAGCGCTATGGCAAAACGCTGGGCAGCGCGGTCAATCCGGTGCTGCGCGAAGGCAACTCCGATCGCCGCGCACCAAAAGCGGTGAAAGATTTTGTACGCAAGTTCCCGCACGCAATGGGCGCATGGAGCAAGGCATCACGCAGCCATGCCGATTACATGCACGGCGGCGACTTCTTCAGCAGCGAAAAATCGTTTATTGCCGAAAGGGAAATGACCGTGCGGCTGGAATTTGTCGCTGAAAACGGAAACGTGGATGTGGCCAAAGAGTTACAGCTGGAAAAAGGCGAAGTGCTCGACGGCATGTTTATGAGCTGCAAGGCGCTGCGCGAGTTTTTCGAGGCCAGCCTGGAAGATGCGAAACAGACCGGTGTTATGTGGTCGCTGCATGTAAAAGCGACCATGATGAAAGTCTCGCACCCGATCGTATTCGGCCACGCAGTAACGGTTTTCTACAAGGACCTGTTCGAAAAACACGGCGAGCTGTTCAAGCGACTCGGCGTAAACCCGAACAACGGCCTCGGCAGTGTCTACGAAAAAATTGCCGACCTGCCGCGTTCTTTGCACGATGAAATCATCGAAGACATCCAGGCCTGTTACGCAACGCGACCGGAACTCGCCATGGTGGATTCCGTCAAGGGTATTTCCAACCTGCACGTGCCCAGCGATATCATCGTCGACGCCTCTATGCCGGCGATGATTCGCAACTCCGGCCAGATGTGGGGCCCGGACGGACGCGCCAAGGATACCAAGGCCGTGATGCCCGAAAGCACCTACGCGCGCATCTACCAGGAAGTCATCAACTTCTGCAAAACCAACGGCGCCTTCGATCCGCGCACTATGGGCTCGGTATCCAACGTTGGCCTGATGGCGCGCAAGGCCGAAGAATACGGCTCGCACGACAAGACCTTCGAAGTCAAAGCGCCGGGCACGATGCGCGTGGTGGATGAAAAAGGCAAGGTGCTCATTGAACACCCGGTTGAACAGGGCGATATCTGGCGCGCCTGCCAGACCAAGGACGACGCGATCCGCGACTGGGTCAAGCTGGCGGTGACGCGTGCGCGCAAGTCCGACACCCCCGCTATCTTCTGGCTGGATGACGAGCGCGAGCACGATATGAACCTGGCCAAAAAAGTGCGTAACTACCTGGCCGAGCACGACACCGAGGGCCTGGATATCAGTATCCTGCCCTACCTGAAAGCGATTCGCCAATCGATGGAGCGGCAAGTGCGCGGCCTGGATACCATATCGGTGACCGGCAACGTACTGAGGGATTACCTCACCGACCTGTTCCCCATTCTGGAACTTGGCACCTCGGCCAAAATGCTGTCGATCGTACCGATGCTGAAAGGCGGCGGCATGTATGAGACCGGCGCCGGCGGTTCCGCACCCAAACACGTGCAGCAGATCGTGGAGGAAAACCACCTGCGCTGGGATTCGCTCGGTGAATTCATGGCGCTGGCGGTATCGCTGGAAGACTTTGGCGAACACCACAAGAGCAAGCGCGCAGGGATTCTTTCAATCACACTGGACCAGGCGACCGCAAAAGTGCTGGAAAACAACAAGTCACCTTCGCGACGCACAGGCGAGCTTGACAATCGCGGCAGCCACTTCTATCTCGCACTTTACTGGGCCGAAATCCTCGCTGCGCAAAAAGACGATGCGGAAATGGCCGCGCAATTCGCCAGCATCGCAAAACAACTCGCAAGCAACGAAGAAAAGATTCTCGCCGAACTGGCCGAGGTGCAGGGTCGCCCGGCCGAAATAGGTGGCTACTATCACCCTGACCCTGAGCGCGTCGCAGCGGTAATGCGCCCCAGCGCCACGCTCAACAGCATCATCAGCGCAGCGGGCTAAGCGCACACCGCCACCTGCGGTGCAATGAGCAGCGAAGCAGCGTCGATGACAGGAACCCGCGGAACCGCTGATGTCGTGTTCCGCGCCACGGCGCTCAGCAAAACCTACGACATGGGCGAAGTGCAGGTGCATGCACTGCGCGGTGTCGATTTTGAACTGTATCGCGGCGAGTTTATCGTGATTCTCGGTGCTTCCGGCTCGGGTAAATCAACGCTGCTGAATATTCTTGGCGGCCTCGATACTGCAAGCGCCGGCCAGGTGCATTATCACGAGCAGGACCTCACCCACGCCAGTGAACGCGAGCTGACACGCTATCGCCGCGACCAGGTCGGCTTCGTGTTCCAGTTCTACAACCTCATTCCAAGCCTTACCGCCGAAGAAAATGTCGAGATCGTTACCGAGATCGCGCGCGAACCGATGCCGGCGCGCGAGGCGCTGGCACTGGTCGGGCTGGGTGAACGAGCGCAGCATTTTCCGGCACAGTTATCCGGTGGCGAACAACAGCGCGTGGCGATTGCGCGCGCGATTGCCAAACGCCCGGAAGTTTTGCTTTGCGACGAACCCACCGGCGCGCTGGACTCGAAAACCGGCGTGGTCGTATTGCAGGCGCTGCAGCGTATCAACCGGGAACTGGGCACCAGCACCGCGGTGATTACGCATAACGCGGATATTGCGGCGATGGCCAACCGCGTGATTGAAATGTCGGACGGTCGCATCAGTAACGTGCGCCACAACGCAAGCCCCGTTTCCGCCGGGCAAATCCGTTGGTAACGCTGAATAAACTGCAAATCAAATTGCTGCGCGAACTGTGGCAGATGCGCGGCCAGGTAGCCGCGATTGCGCTGGTGGTAATGGGTGGCGTGGCCGTGTGCATAATGAGCCTGTCGACCTACGACTCGCTCAGGGAAACGCGCGACAGTTACTATGCGAAATACCGCTTCGCCGACATCTTCGTCGACCTGACCCGCGCGCCACTGTCGGTAGCTGCACGGGTACGCGAAATTCCTGGTATCTCGTTGGTCGAACCGCGCGTCAATGCTGCCATTACAATGCTGGTCGATCGTTTTGACGAGCCCATTACAGGGCTTGCGGTGTCGATTCCGGCCGACAGGCAGCCATTACTGAATGCATTGCATCTGCGCAGTGGCCGCATGCCCGATAGCGCCGGTCGCAACGAAATATTGCTGAGCGATGCATTTGCAGACGCACACAGACTCGCGACGGGCGATCGCATCGACGCGGTCATCAGCGGCCGCCTGCAGACGCTGAAAATTGTTGGCATCGCGTTGTCGCCGGAGCACATTCTGCAGATCGCGCCCGGCTCGCTGTTTCCCGATTACAAACGCTATGGCGTGCTGTGGATGCCCTACCCGGCGCTGGCCGCCGCCTACGATATGGACGGCGCATTTAACAGCCTGGTGCTCTCTACCAACCGCGGCAGCAACCCGCAAGCTGTGATCCGCCAGCTCGACAAAATACTTGCAGGCTACGGCGGTCGCGGTGCTTATGACCGCGAGCAGCAAATGTCGAACGAATTCCTGCAGGAAGAATTCAACCAGCTGCGCACCATGGCACTGCTGTTCCCGGTGATATTTCTTGGCGTGGCGGTATTTCTGCTCAACGTGGTGGTAGGAAGGCTGATCAGCAACCAGCGCGAGATCGTCGCGATACTGAAAGCCTTCGGTTATGACAACACGAGCATAGGCAGGCACTACCTCGGTTTTACCCTCGCGATCACAACGCTCGGCGTGCTGCTCGGTTTATGGCTGGGCAACTGGCTGGGACAACTGATGACCGGTGTCTACGCCGAGCATTATCGTTTTCCGGCGCTGGTATACGCCAGCAGTAAATGGCAGGTCGCCGCGGTGCTGGCGCTGTGCTACGCGGCAACTGCTGCGGGAACGCTTCGACCCGTGCTGCAGGCGGCCAAAATGGCGCCGGCTGAAGCCATGCGCCCGCAGGCTCCTGTGCGCTATCGCAAGGCGCTGCCCGAACGCATTGGCATGCTCGGGCGCTTACCTCAAACCAGCAAGATGATTCTGCGCAATCTCGATCGCCAGCGCGCCAAGAGCCTGCTCGCAATTGCGGGTCTCAGTGCAGCTTGCGCGGTAATGATGGTGGGCAATTTCCAGCAGGATGCGGTCGACAAAATGATGCACGTGCAGTTCAAACTGACGCAGAAAGAGGATATCGCAATTAGTTTTCGCGAAGCCGTTGCGAGCAAGGCGCTGCACAGCCTGCAAGTGCTGCCCGGTGTCGGCCTGGTGGAAGGACTGCGCATCGCGCCGGTTAAACTGCGTTTCGGCCACCGGGAAGAGCGCAGCGCGATTACCGCGATACCGCAGGATTCCAAGCTGCGTCAGATTCGCAGCGTCTCGCTCCATAATATTCGCATCCCGGAACGCGGCCTTTTGATCACCGACCACCTCGCCGCCAAGCTCGGCGCGAACGTGGGCGACACCCTGGAAATCGAATTCCTGGCAGACAAACGGCAGCGCCAGCTGGCCGAGATAACCGCACTGAGCAATGAATACCTGGGCATGGCGGTTTATACATCGCTGCAAACGCTCAACGATATGCTCGGTTCAGGGCCCGCGATCAACGCAGCACTGTTGACGCTCGATGCCGAACACGAAACGGAAGTTTACCGGCGCTTGCGCGATATACCCGCGGTGCTTGCGGTGAACATGCGTGAGACCGTGATCGAGGCGTTTAATGACAGCCTCGATCGCATCCTGGTGTTCTTTACTGCAGTCAATGCAGCGCTCGGTGCGATCATAGCCTTCGGCGTGGTCTACAACACGATGCGCATCGCGATGGCAGAGCGCTCGCGCGAACTGGCGAGCCTGCGCGTGCTGGGCTACACGCGCGCTGAAGTGGCTTACACACTGCTGGGCGAACTCGCACTGCTTACGCTGCTGAGCCTGTTGCCCGGCTTTGCACTCGGCGCGCTGTTATGCGAGCTCATGTCACTGGGCCTGCAATCGGATCTGTTTCGCGTACCGCTGGTATTGAGCCCCCACACCTATGGCTTTTCCACGCTGGTTATACTGCTGTCGGCGCTGGCCTCCGGTATCATCATACTGCGACAAATCTACCGGCTCGACCTGGTAGCGGTGCTGAAAACAAGGGAGTAAAAGAATTTGAATAAACGACGTCTTGTCGGCGTTGGCATAGCCGCAATTCTGCTGGCCGCACTGGTATGGTCGCTGGCACCGCAGCCGGTGCTGGTCGAAGCAGCGGTAGCCAGCCGCAACAGTATGCGCGTGACCATCGAAGAGGAAGGTGTGACCCGCGTGCAACATCGCTACATTGTTTCAGCGCCGGTCGCAGGCTACCTGCACCGCATTGATCGGGATGTAGGAGAAACCGTGCAGGCCGGTGATGTGCTCGCGACGCTCGAACCACTACCTTCCGATGTACTCGATCCGCGCCGCCGCGCTGAAGCCGAAGCGCGCGTTGCCGCCGCACAGGCCTCGCTGCGTTCGGCCGAACAACAGGTAGCCGCCGCGCGGGCCGATGCCGATTTCGCCAGTTCCGAATACAAGCGCAAGAAGCCGCTCGCCGATAAAGGTGCAATTTCTGCCGAGGTACTCAGCGAGACAGAGTCCGCGAAACGTCGCGCCAACGCGGTGCTGCAGTCGGCGAAATTCGCCGTGGACGTCGCCCGCTACGAACTCGACGGCGCGCGCACCATGCTGCAGTACTCCGGTAAAACCGGCAACAATACCCAGGGCATGCAGCTGACAGCGCCAATAAGCGGCGCGATACTGAAAGTTTTCAAAGAGAGCGAAGGTGTTGTTCCCGCTGGAACTTCCTTGATTGAACTGGGCGAGCCGCGCGCACTGGAAGTTGCAATCGACGCACTCAGCGCCGACGCCGTGCGCATTCGCAGCGGCACCGAGGTGTTACTCAAGCGCTGGGGTGGTACTGTGCTCGATGCACGCGTGCGCACGGTCGAACCTATCGGCTTTACCAAGGTATCGGCGCTGGGCGTAGAGGAGCAGCGCGTATGGATTATCGTCGATATTCTTGCGCCGCCGGAACAATGGGAAACGCTGGGCGACGGCTATCGCGTCGAAGCGGAGTTTTTGCTCTGGCAGGCCGACGACGTGCTGACGATTCCGGATGCGGCAATTTTCAAAACGGGCGATCAGTGGTCAGTATTCGTCATCGAAGCCGGGCGCGCAAAAATGCGGGCGTTGAAAATCGGCCAGCGCAATGGGCTGGCTGTGCAGGTGC
>JBATGO010000109.1:0-1504 GCA_049665845.1 Pseudomonadales bacterium
GTCGGCACACTGCGCTACGCCGCACAACTGGCCGGCATACCCGCGATTACTGTTGAAGCTGGCGGACCGTCGGAACTCGAACTGGCCGAAGTCATTCACGGCGTCAAAGGCATCGAAACACTGCTGACCACCCTGGGCATGACGCGGCGCATGCGCCTGTGGGGCGATCCCGAACCCGTGTATTACCGCTCTTCCTGGGTGCGCGCTAACAATGGCGGCATCCTGTTGTCCAATGTTTCGCTTGGCAGCACCGTCCGCAAGGGCGACATACTGGGTTCAGTCACGGACCCCATGAGCAATGACCGCTCCGAACTGCGTTCGCCTTACTCGGGTCGCGTCATCGGCATGGCGCGAAATCAGATCGTGATGCCCGGTTTTGCTGCCTTTCACGTGGGTATCGAGACTGATGAAGCCAGCGCCAGCCAGCCGGAACAGGGCGTTGCACAAAAACCCGCCGAGGGTGGTTACCTCGACAGCATCTCCGAGTAAACTGCGGTCGCTATGACCGCCGCGCGTCAACCCCTGTACAGCTATTGGGCTCCAAAATACTGGCCGACCTGGATCGGCATGGGATTATTGCGCTTGCTGTGCCTGCTGCCACATCGGACCGCCCTCGCTATCGGTCGCGGCATAGGCAGACTGGCACACCGGCTAGGCGGCTCGCGCCGGGGCGTCATTCGCCGCAACCTCGAACTGTGCTTCCCGGACCTGGGTGCCGACGAGCGCAACGCACTGGCTGCCGAGCACTTCAAGGCATTGGGAATGATGCTGATCGAAACGGGGCTTGGGCGCTGGGCAAGTGACAAACACCTCGCCTCCATAACGACGCTCAAAGGCGTGGAACACGTTCACGCGGCGACGAAGAGCGGCCACGGCGTGCTGCTGCTGGCCGCGCATTTTACAACGCTCGAAATCAGTGGTCGGGTGCTCGCAACTCGCATCCCGCCATTTGACGGTGTCTATCGAAAGAACCGCAGCGACTTTGTTACCGAAATACAGCGCAGTGGGCGTGAACGCACCGTCGATACAACCATCGAAAAACGCGATATCCGGACTGTTGTTCGAAACCTGCGCGCGGGACGCATCGTCTGGTACGCACCGGACCAGAGTTATAACCGCAAAGGTGCCGAGATCGTTCCTTTTTTCGGTGTGCCTTCGATGCAGACAACGGCAACGTCAACGCTGGCGCGCTTGGGCGATGCCGTGGTCATCCCGTTTTTTCCGCGCCGACTGAAAGACGGCACTTACGAAATGACCCTGCTGCCGCCCTTCGAAGACTTTCCAGGTGATGATCCTGCCGCAGATACTTTGCGCTACAACAAAGTACTCGAGGCACATATTCGCAGCTGCCCGGAGCAGTATTTCTGGGTGCACCGAAAGTTCAAGGATCTGCCGGACGGTTACCCGGATTACTACGCGGATCTGGATGCGCTGAAGTAGCCCTGCAGCAATTGCTCCCAGTTGGCTCCGCGAAAGTGCAGTTTCGGATCGAGCCCCAGGATCT
>JBATGO010000110.1:0-1650 GCA_049665845.1 Pseudomonadales bacterium
GATCTGCACTCCGTCTACGTTCTGCCGAGTCTAGCACCCGGCTGCCGTTCTATCGAAAGCGCCGAATGTCGGATGATCGTCGGCGTCTCGCGGCCTCCGATGCAAAAGGCCTGTGACTCAGTGTCAGACGATCATGTTATGTCGGCTCTGCCCTATTTCGCCCGACACCTGTTTGTAAACGACGCCCGCCATTTTCCAATGAGCGACCAGGTAGGAGACTTCAGCGCCAAGCAAGATCAATATGACCCACAGCGTGATCCGAGAAAAACTTCGAGATTGGCACAGGAATCAGCGATAAAAATGGCTGTAAGGTTTAGACTATGCGCTTGGCCAAGAGGGTAAAACCAATGCACAAAAAGCTTATCACCACCGTGATTCTTTCACTGCTCGCAGTACTATTCATTATCCAGAACGCCGAGATTGTGCAGATCAAGTTCCTGTTATGGGAGGTTTATATGTCCCGATCGTTGCTCGTGGTTTTGCTGGTCATGATAGGCGCGCTGATCGGCTGGTTCTCACACGCGATATTCCGACACTCACGCAAGAATTAGACCGTGCTCACCGTGCAGCGCAGCGCATTCTTTTGGCAGCCTTCGGAAGAAGCCGGGACTGCCCGCACAGCGGGAAATTGCGAGTTTCGCCTTGAACATCTATGCACAATTCTTGTGCGCTACTTTTCCGGATTGCACCGCACTGGTGCGGCATTGACGTCGTCGCGCAATAGCGCCGCACAAAAATTGCACCGGCAACAATAGCTTGTCGAAAATTCTGCCATTGGCATAGTTTCTGCATCACTCTGGCGGTATTGCCCGCGTTCGCAGGCATCTCAGTTCATCGCGCCAGGAGAAAATCATGCAGGCCAGTTTGCTTCCCTCAGCCGAGGAAGTTGAATTTTTCGACGGCATAAAGCTAAGCAGGCAGTTCGAGAGTCGGTTGCGCGTGATCGCCAGGCAGGCGACTACAGTTTGGTTCAACTGCGACAGGCTTGATCGCCTGCTGGCGCAATACGTAGGCATCCTGGAAAATTGCGAATTGATTTACGCGATAGGTGCCGATGGCAAACAGCTTAGCTCGAACATCAGCATCCACTCGATCGATGTCAGCGCTTACGGACAAAACCTATCGAACAGGCCCTACACCGTCAGCCTGTCCGTGCTCAATAACCCTGCCGAACAAGGAGCGTTTGCCTGCAGAATTTACACGAGCCAGGTATCGCTGCACCCCTGTGCCACCATTCTTTATGCGGTAACGTCCGGATCCACATTGCTTGGCTATATCGCAACGGATATCACCCAGATTCCGGACTGATCGCTAAATGCAGACGGTGTTCGCGGGAACACTTCTACTTCGATTCTTAGAATATTTGGATCTAATCCTCCAACGCAACCTGCTCCCCCACATCCACCGTAAAAAAACCCAGCGCCCGATACTGGTCACGAATCATTTCCGCAAATTCGTGCGAGTGATAGGAGCCCACCACGTAGCCTGTGCCGCCCGCCACGGAGATCTTCCTGGCATTCGGTAGCAGCGTTGTCAACGCGGCATCGTGTTCGTCATTTTGCGGTGCGATGACGACGGTAAATGCTGCCGGGTTGTCGCCGTCTTCGACATAGCTCGACAACAATCCCCGCGCCTCGGACAGCATCAGGG
>JBATGO010000111.1:0-6493 GCA_049665845.1 Pseudomonadales bacterium
TCTTCGCTGGCGCTATGCCCTCGCGGTCGGCTGCCCTTGATCGGCTGGCTGGTCGCAACGGCATTGTCAACGTGGATGAATCGTTCCGGGGAAGCGCTGAGCAGATCAGCTTCGGGCCGGCGTAAAAATGCCGAGAACGGCGCCGCGGCAGCCTTGTGCATCAGGCCGAACAGTGGCCAGGGATCACCGCGATAATTAGCACAGAATTCACGTGTCAGGTTGGCCTGGTAGCAGTCGCCTGCCCGAATATAGGCTTGCAGTTGTGCGAAGCGCTCACGGTAGGCAGGCAAAGGCAACGAGCATTGCCAGTCACTGGTCAGGGCAAAACTGTCAGCGACGGTAGCTGTTGCGGCAGCAGTGTCATTGACCGCGTGCTTGACGCCGGCCAGCAATGCAGATAATTCCTGCCAGCGCGCTTCGGCCAGTTTGGGGTCTGCAACCAGCAGGCAGCGTCGGTGCTGGTGATCCTGCACCAGAGCCCACTGGTAGATGCCCGCATGCAACGCAGGCCAGCGCAGATCGTTTGCAGCGGTTGAGCGTGGAATGGAGAGCAACTGCTCACCTGCGTGATACGCGAGCAAACCGATTGCACCTGCAACAAAAGGCAGGTCGATCGACGTGTCGCCGTCGCTGCAATATGTCGCGATTGCGGTCGCAATGTCGGCAATACCGGTTTCGACCTGCTCGTTCAACGCGATAACTGCAGCAGGTTGCGCGCTAACTATGTCGTAGCGTCCCAGTGGTGAGGCGGCACTGCTTAACAGCACCGGATAGGGCCGATCTATCACCGCCCGGACATATCCGAGGCTGTCGGCCCGGTAGGGTAGCTCGAGCAGGCGTGTTTTAGGTAGGTTTGGCAAGGCTGCGCTGACCTTATAGGGTTCGCGCCGGGCTTGCGCGTTTAGCCGCGAACTTGTGGCCAAAGCCCGAAGTATAACAACTCGTCAAGTTCTTCCTTTAGCCCGGCCGTCAATTAGCCGGTTTGACATCGCCTGGCGGCTCGCTTAATGTCTCGCGGTTTTGTCGCTCCGGCACTCCCCGGCGAAACAGGCGTTTCAACCCCACGCGCAGTGCAGGCAAATGCTGCACGCAGAGCCGCTGCAGTCGAGAGATTTTTTCGATGAGTAAACCACTTGGCACAACACCCATCCTCGACAATCCCTTCGATGAAGCAGTCGAGCGTGAATTTTCGGTGCCGGGACAGATTGCCTACGAGCCCGGACTCTATGAAGAGAAGCTCAAGGAAGGCTTTGAGCTGACCCAGCGACCTTTCAGGGCTGCGGGTGAAAAAAATATTCGCAAGCAGCATCTCAAGGACCGCATGACCATCTGGGAGCGCATCCAGGTGCTCACGCAGGAAGCGCCAACCATCCTTTACCAGAACTGGGGAGAAAACCTGGATGGTGCATCGCTGGTTACTGCAATTGTCAATATAGATGGTCGCGAAGTGGCGCTGTACGGGCACGACTTCACGGTGCGCGCGGGTTCCATGGATGCGACTAACGGCAGCAAGCTGGCGCGCCTGTTCGAGCTTGCCGGTGAGCGCGGCATTCCGCTGGTCGGCCTGAACGACAGCGCGGGCGCCTACATTCCTGCAGGCGTTGGCGGGCTCGATGGCTACTCGGCAGCGTTCACCGCATTGCGCCGTATCAGCGGCGTCGTACCCAGCATCATGTGCATGTTTGGATTCAATGCCGGCGGTGGTTCCTACCTGCCGCGGCAGGGCAGCTTCCTGATCCAGCCCAAAAATACGTTCTTCGGTTTGACAGGCCCCGGAGTCGTGAAGTCGGTGCTCGGCGAGGACGTCACGCCGGATGAGTTGGGTGGGCCTGCGGTGCATAGCCAGTCAGGCGTTACTGATTTTGTGGTTGAGGACGAAATCGCGGCGCTGCTAAAGGTCAAGGAAATTCTCAAGTACCTGCCCAACAACAACCGCGAACTGGCGCCGTACCAGCCAACCTCCGACCCGATTACGCGCGCGACCTGGGACATCGACATCCAGTTGAAGAAGGCTTTTAATTCGCCCACCGGCATGAATACCCCGCTGGACATTGGCATCCTGATGCAGCAACTCTGCGATCACGGCGACTACCTTGAATTCCAGCAGGCCCGTGCGCGCAATACGCTGACAGCACTCGGCAGGCTGGGTGGCAATGTGGTAGGTTTTGTAGCGAATAACAGTGCCTATGCGTCAGGGCAAATTGATATTCACGCTGCATTGAAAAATGCGCGTTTTATTCGCTTCTGTAACCTCTACAACATCCCGATGATATTTATCGAGGATACCACCGGCTTTTTACCCGGCAGGGAACAGGAGTCCGGCGGGATCGTGCAGGCAGGGCGCGCCATGCTCGACGCAACTATTGACCTGCGCACACCGCGCTTTCTGTTGATTGTTCGCAACGCCTTTGGTGGCGCCTACGCCTCGTTCAACAGCTATGAAACCGGTGCAGACTTCGTGGTTGCGCTGCCAACTACGCGCCTGGCAGTGATGGGGCCGGCCGGTGTGGATTTCGTCTACAAGGATGAACTGCGCGGTATTCGCAGCGAGCAAGTGTCGCGTTCGGTAGCGCGCGCCAGGGATTTGCAGAAAAATGGCGAGTCTGCACAGCAGGCCGCTGCGCAGGCGCAGGCTGAAGCCGATGCCTGGGCGCGTGCACAGGAACAGGCGCTGCAGCATCGCTACGAAGCAGAAATTATGAACCCCAAGGAGGCACTCAGCCTCGGCTCGGTATCGCAAATTGCAATGCCATCGGAATTGCGCGAGGTGTTGGGCAAGCAGATGGCGTTTTACCTTAAAACCTACCAGCCGGGCCCGCTGCAGGCGGTACAGCGCGAGTTTCACTGAGATTGCGCAAGCTTTACAAAAAATATGGGCACAAGGAAACATCGGGAAATTTAATGGGCCACTACGAAAAGAATCCTCTGGTACATCGGGATCGCCAGCTCGGGCGCAGCGAAAGCCCCTGGGTAGCCAGTTTTTGCTGTCGCAAGCTGCGGCCATTGATTATCTGTCGTGGCCCGATTCGCAAGGAAGTGATGGACGTATTGCTGGAAATGGGCATAGAGGAATTCGGGATTTTGCTCTCGGAGAAAGACTCTATTGTCTATCCCAATGCGCTGTCACCGGAACTGCGCGGTATCAGGAGTCCGCGCCATGTGCACCGCGTGCCGGATTACAGCGGCGCGACCAAGGAAGAGCGCGAGCAGCGCATCGAGCAAATTATCAAAATAGCCCACGATAATGATTACGACGCGATCTTTGCCGGCTACGGTTTTATGGCCGAAGACGAGGCCATGGTGCGCGCGATGGAAGAGGCGGGCCTGAATTTTATCGGGCCGTGTTCGCAAACAGTACATTCTGCAGGGCTCAAGGACGAAGCCAAGCGCACCGCGTTAAAAGTTGGTGTCAGCGTAACCCCCGGTATCGACAATGCCACGGCACTGGCGCTACTGCGCAAGCACCCGCAGGTTGCGGATCTCAAGGCACTGGTCACAAAACACCAGCTCGACGTGCAGGGCGTCGATCTTGATGACGCAAATGTGGAACTGGTTGACAAGGCCGATGCGGTGCTGGCCGCGAGTTACGCCAGTGGCATCGACCTTTACACGGTCGCCGAGTTACAGGAAGAAATTCGCCTTGCTGTGATCGATATGTACCGGCGCTATCCGGAAAACCGTATTCGGTTAAAGGCGATAGGCGGCGGGGGCGGCAAGGGCCAGAGAATTTTGCTGGCGCCGGGGGCGTACAGCGGCTCCAGAGACCAGCAGGTAGAGCTGGCTGCTGCCAGGGCGCCTGAATACGTACTGGAAATTCTCAACGAGGTTAAAACCACCGGCGTTGGCGATAACAAGAATGTACTGGTCGAGTTGAATATCGAAACCACGCGACACCAGGAAATCCAGGTGGTCGGTAACGGCAGCTGGTGTATCACGATGGGTGCACGGGACTGCTCGCTGCAAATGCACGAACAGAAGTTGCTCGAGGTGTCTTCCACGCATGAATCGATCGCGGACTCAATCGTGGCGGAACAAAACGCCCTGTCGCGCAATGCCGGCAGCGAAGAAGCTTTACTTGCGCTGCAGCAGGATTTAAAAACGCTGGACGCGATGGAAGATGAAGCCGCCCGTTTTGGCAAGGCGGTGGGTCTCGATTCTGTATCCACCTTTGAATGTATCGTCGATCGCGGCCGTCATTTCTTTATGGAAATGAATACGCGTATCCAGGTTGAACACCGCGTTACCGAGTTGTGTTATGCATTGCAGTTCACTAACCCGGAAAACAATGGTGACAGCTTCGTGATCGAGTCGCTGGTTGAACTGATGGTATTGCTCGCGGTACACGGTGAACGCCTGCCAGCGCCGCAACGGCTGGTTCGCAAGAACTGTTCGGTAGAAGCGAGACTGAACGCAACCAACGATGCGCTGCAGCCGCACGCGGGTGGCCTGATCGGCTGGTGGAATCAACCGCACCCGGATGAAATTCGCGACGACCAGGGTATTTCACTGCCCAACCCCGACACTGGCGTATTTGTGAAATACAAGCTGGCCGGCGCATACGACAGCAATATCGCGCTGCTGCTGACGCACGGCGAGGACCGGCTCGATAGTTACGAGCGGCTCGCCGAAATTATTCGCCAGGCACGCATTACCGGCGAGGACCTGCATACCAACATAGAATTTCACTACGGCCTGGTTAACTGGTTTATTGGCACGCATATCCAGGCCAGGCCAACCACGCGCTTTATTGTGCCTTACCTCACCGCGGTGGGACTGCTCAAGCAGCGCGCAAACGAGCTTGATGTCGAGTACGCGTTTACCGAGATCTGCAAGCGCTGCGTAGAGGCGCACCACGACAGCGATGCGATGCGCGACGTCGTCGAGCGCAAACAAAGCCTGTTGTTGCGCCCGATCGAGCTGCTGTTCAGCCGTCCCCATGCACTGGCCGGCTGGCTAAGCGTGCACCGCGATGCGTTCGATATCGCGTCGGGAAAAAATATAGTATGGCGCAGCAATCCCATTGATTTGCTTGCCGATCTCTATCACTTCCTCAACATGGATTACCACCCCAGCCGTTTCGCGCAAACCGTGATCTGGGATCACGACGAACGAATCCTGCAGGGCGCGCTGGATTTTTATCGCGAGCTGGAAAAGCGCCTCGATACAACGGATTTCACCGCACTTTGCACAATGCTGGAAGCTGCACAGCCGCCGGCACAGGCGGCTCTCGAAAAACAGCGCTGGCAGAAGGTGCAGGCTGCGCACGCAGGCTTCCAGGCCGGAACCGAAGTGCTGAAACTGCTGCCTTATGTCGCCACGCAAACCGGATTCTACGAATTGCGCGTGGCGCCTGATCTCAGTATCGAAATTCCCGAGCGCCTGCACGACGCCGATCTGCAAAAAGCCATGGCAAAGGTGCTGGCACCGCCACCGGTGGCCAGCGCCAACCAGATCATCGCTGTGTCCGGCGGCATGTACTATCCGCGCGAAGCACCCGGCATGGATGTGTATGTCAACGAAGGCGATCGTTTCGAAGTGGGTGACGTCATTTACATTGTCGAAGTGATGAAAATGTTCAACAAGGTCACCGCGCCGTTTGCCGGTACCGTAAAAAAGGTGTTGGTAGAGGGTGACGGTGTCATCATTGCCAAGGGCCAGCCCTTGTTCGAGATCGAGCCCGATGGCGATATCAGTGATGATAGTGAAGCTGATGTTGCAGAGAAACGCCGGCAAAGCACTGGTGCTTTCCTTGCGATTTGCCATTAGCGCGCGCAGGTTGAGGCTATGAGTAAATATCAATACAAGCCGCCGCAGGCTTCGCTGCAGGACTGGCAGCGAGCTGCGGAAAAATCGCTGAAAGGGCAGAGCCTTGATGACCTTGCCTGGCACACGCCGGAGGGTATTGCGGTGAAACCGCTGTACACCCGCGAGGATGTCGAGGCGCTGTCCTTTGCCGATACACTGCCGGGGTTTGAGCCCTATATTCGCGGGCCGCAACCGACCATGTATGCCGGGAGAGCGTGGACAATCCGCCAGTACGCCGGTTTCTCCACCGCCGAAGCCTCGAATGACTTTTACCGCAAGGCGCTGGCTGCGGGTGGACAGGGCGTCTCGGTGGCCTTCGATCTTGCGACCCACCGCGGCTACGACTCCGACCACCCGCGTGTCGCCGGCGACGTCGGCAAGGCGGGTGTGGCGATCGACTCTGTCGAGGATATGAAAATCCTCTTTGACGGGATTCCGCTGGACAAGGTCTCGGTGTCGATGACCATGAACGGTGCAGTGCTACCGATACTCGCCGGTTATATCGTAGCCGCCGAGGAGCAGGGCGTTGCGCAGGAAAAGCTGTCGGGTACCATTCAAAACGATATTCTCAAAGAATTCATGGTGCGCAACACCTATATTTATCCGCCGGCTCCGTCGATGCGTATCATCGGCGACATCATTGCGTACTGCTCCAGCCACATGCCGCGCTTCAATACCATTTCGATCT
>JBATGO010000112.1:0-7516 GCA_049665845.1 Pseudomonadales bacterium
GCGATTTCGGGGTGCTGCCGGGAGAGCGTTGTGGTTGCATGACCGTCGGGCCGCATGGACGCGGCCCGCGAGCGTACAGGGAAGTATTTACAGCGTGTCATGCAACCGCAACGCCCTTCCGGCAGCCACGTCGCCAATGCCTCAAAAATATGCCTTTTTTAAAGAAATTTATCCCTTGTTTACAAACTCCCTCAACCTGCGCACGGCCTCTTCAATTCTCGGTAGCGACGTGGTGTAGGCAAAACGCACGTGCTCACTGGCGAGATGATCGCCAAAATCTGCACCCGGCGTAATCGCAACACCCTGCTCCTCCAGCAATCGCAGGCAAAATTCGCGCGCATCCAGCTGGCTGATGCCGCGAATATTTGCATAGATATAGAAAGCACCGACCGGCTGTGCCTCAATCACAAAACCCAGCTCACGCAGCGCCGCAAGCAGGCAGTTGCGCCGCTCACCGAGCTCGCGCTTGCGGGCCTGCAACAGTGCCTGGGTAACGGGCTCAAAAGCCGCCAATGCTGCATACTGGCTTGGCGCGGAACTTGAGATGAAAAGGTTCTGCGCCAGTTTTTCCAGCTCGCGCACCAGGCCTTCCGGTGCGACCAGCCACCCCAGCCGCCAGCCGGTCATACCGAAAAATTTGGAAAAACTGTTCATGACAAAGGCACGATCGGTATGCGCGAGAATGGAACTTACCTCGCCTTCGAACACAAGGTCCTGGTAAATTTCATCGGCAATCAGCGCGCCGCCACGCTGGTCACAGGCATCGAACAGCGCCCGCATTTGCGCGTCATCCAGCGCTGTCCCGGTTGGATTAGCCGGCGATGCGACCAGCGCACCCACCGTATTCTCTCGCCAGTGTTCGGCCAGTTTGCCTGCAGTAAGCTGGAAGCGTTCGTCGGCCCCGACCGGCACCAGCTGCGCCTCGCCTTCAACCAGGCGCAAAAAATGCCGGTTGCAGGGGTAACCGGGATCGGCCATCAGGACGCCCTGCCCGGGATTGACCAATAACGCCGATAACAGCAACAGCGCGCCTGAGCCGCCGGGCGTTACCATAATGCGCGAAGCAGGGATATCAATCTGGTGCTGCTGCCTGTACCAGCGCGAGAGCGCTTCGCGCAATTCGGGAATGCCTGCCGCCGGGGTATAGCGGGTACGCCCTTCATCAAGCGCGCGTTTGGCGGCCGCAACAATGGCCGGTGCCGTGGGGAAATCCGGCTCACCGGCTTCCATGTGCACGATATCGACACCCGCCGCTTCCAGCGCACCGGCACGCGTGAGCATCTCGACGACGCGAAAGGGCTGGATATCGGCGACGCGGTCGGCGAGTTGTAATCCGCGTGCGGGTTTTTTCGGCATGGCCCTGGCCTGCGCTCAGCTGCCGGATCTGCGCCCGGCGCTCGGCTTGACGTACAAAACCAGGCTGTGATCGATTATTTCGTAGCCATGGCGCTCGGCAATTTTATGCTGCAGCTTTTCAAGCTCTTCATCGTAGAACTCGACGATGTCTCCGGTCTCGGTGCAGACCATGTGGTCGTGATGCTCGTCGCGGACAATTTCGAATACTGCATGACCGCCTTCAAAGTTGTGCCTGACGACCAGGCCCGCGCTCTCGAACTGCGTCAGCACCCGGTACACGGTCCCCAACCCCACATCCTCGCCCGCCTCCAGCAGCGTACGGTAGACCTCCTCGGCGCTCATATGCCGCGATCCCTCTGCTGCGCTTTCGAGCAACTCCAGCACCTTGAGCCTTGGCACGGTGACTTTCAGTCCTGCACGTTTGAGTTCATTGTTTTCTGCTTTCATAACCGGGCTTTCGTAAGTGGGCATTCATAGTTGGGCGTTCATGTCCTGGCTTGGCTGGCGGGCGCGTTATCGGGCCAGGTTGGAAAACCGCTGCAAAAAATGCCGTGTAAAGGAAGCAGCGTTACTGCGGACTCTGCAGTATTATTGCACCTTTGAGCAGGCCACAAAAGCGCGCTGGCTGCCGCCTGCGGCAGCCACTGTGACTGCTGTCGCGAACCAAACGAAGAAATATCGATGCGAAATCACCGCCGCCAGGCATTCACTTTGCTGATCCTGCCGCCCTTGCTCGCCCTTTTCCTGCAGGGCTGCAGTGGTTTTCTCAAACCACACAAACTGACCATTCAGCAGGGCAATATCGTCACGCGCGAAATGCTCGACAAGGTCAAGCTCGGTATGACGCCCAGCCAGGTAAAATATATACTCGGCACACCACTTGTAGTCGACACCTTTGACAACAACAAATGGTACTACCTCTATAGTTTGCGGCTGGGAACAGGGCAGGCGTTACGACAAAAACTGGCGGTCAATTTTGCTGACGGCGAGCTGGCAAGCTTCGACAGTGACTACCAGTTTGACCTTCCCGGGCAGCGAGGGGGAACACCCACAGCAATGCCAGAAACAGCAAGGCCAGAAACTGCAGTGAATGCTGCTGCCAGCGCAACGCAGGGTCAGTCTCCGGGCAGCTAGGAATTTTCGCGCGCCTTTGCAGCGCGCGCCTTGCGCACTTCTTTTGGATCAACCAGTAAAGGCCGATAGATTTCGACACGCTCGCCTGCTTGCAATTTGTAGCTGTTGGCGTCTACAGCTTTGCCGAAAACACCCATCTTTGCGCTCTGCAGGTCGATGCCTTCGAACTCGTTGGCGATGCCCGATTGCTCGGCAGCCTGCAGCGGTGAACTGCCCGCCGCAACCTGTACAGCAATAATCTTCTGTTTGGCCGGCGTCGCGTAGGCAACTTCCACTGAAATCATTTCAGCGTGGCCTATAGTGGTGGAAGATTCTGTCGCGCGTTTGTTCATCGTGATCCAGCCTGGTTCTGGCCTGACATTTGATTGGCAGAGCTGACTCGTACGGCTGGAATTAGCAACTGCGGTGCGTGAAACGGCGCAGTTTAACAGCCCGACTGTTATACTGCGCGGCCCGCGGGGTACGCCCAGCACATGATACTAACCTCACTGGCGCAGCAGCGCTTTAAAAATTCCATATAAACCGCAACACTGCGCCGCCATGAGCACGAAAAAGAAAAAGCCTTCGAGCAATACGATCGCGCAAAATAAAAGGGCGCGCCATGACTACTTTATCAGCGACACCTTTGAAGCCGGTCTCGCGCTGCATGGATGGGAAGTCAAAAGCATTCGGGCTGGCAAATGCCAGCTCGTAGACAGTTATGTGCTGCTCAAGGATGGCGAGGCCTGGCTGCTGGGTGCCCATATCGAACCGCTGCATTCCGCCAGCTCACACGTTGTCGCCGATCCGACCCGAACCAGGAAACTGCTGCTGAACAAGCGTGAGCTGGGCAAGCTTTTTGGCGCGACGCAGCGCGAGGGTTACACTTGCGTTGCGCTGTCGATGTACTGGAAGAAGCATATGGTGAAGTGCCTTATCGGCATAGCCAAGGGCAAGAAAGCCTACGACAAGCGCGCGACCGAAAAAGACCGCGACTGGGACAGGGACAAGCAGCGCATTGCACGCCAACACAACGATTAATAATCGCTGCACGCCACAAAAAAAATGCGCATCCCTGCGCAAGATTCCCTGGATTGAAACCTTAGCGTTCGGCCATTGCTTCCCGGTCAGCACGCAGCTGCACAGCATGCTTGCCGAGCTGGCCTGCACAGCCAAACTGCTGGCGAGCGGCTATGCTCGTCTCGCGCAGCGGCAAAGCATGCACAAGCATTTTGTGCGCATTGTTCATCACGATCTTGATCGCCTTCGCCAAACGGGTAATGTTAGGTGCGCCGCTACCAACGACGCCACCGCCCAGGGATATTTTTTCACTGTAGATAAACACCGGTTCATCGGTTTCAGCGTCCTTGATCTCGGCAACAATGGTTGCATCACCAAAGGAGCGCACAAAATTTAACTGCGAGCCGCGGTTCTCCGAACGACTCAAGCGAAGGTTTTCCAGGCGCAGTTGCTGCTTTAAAGTACAGGGTGAAACGGCTTTCACTACGGTGCCGCCATAGGACTTGGTCTGTTCGACCCGCGCGTCTACCAGCATCGCCTGCAATCGCTTTTTACCACGCATGCTCAGCGCACGCTCCCGCTTGTCGAGTTCAAAGCTTGCAGGATCGATGATCCAGTTGTCGTAGGCTTCGAATGCCTTCGCTGAATTGACCACCAGTGTGCGGCCGCTGCCCAAATCATAGCGCTTGAAAATCTTTGTTGCTTCACTTGCGGGCACGGATCCAGGGTCGCTGTGCGGAGCCCCGTTATCTGCCTGTGAATAAACAATATTGCTTGCAAAAAACGCCGTGCATACAAGCACGGGCGGACCGACTTTTATCAATAACGTTTGAATATTCATGCTTGATCACTCCTTCGACCCAATCCAAACCCGAGTTCGCAACCGGTCTGGAAACTGGTTGCCGGGATCCATACAACAAGGGATGTTTCCGAAGTAGATACTACGCCAATTGCGGCGAGAGCGTATGTACCATGTTTGAATCAAAAAAAGAGGGTCAGGAGAAAACAGTATCAAAAAAGTCCTTGACTTTTTTTCTTAAAAAAAATTAATGCTTCGCGTGAGGCAATGATGTGCAATCTATCCCTGTTGTAAAACCTTGCGAATCTCCAGCACGTTGCGACCGATCTGGCCGTTGCAGCCCAAATTAGCGCGATCGTCGATTCGTTCACTATCTACCGGCAATTGCTCCACCAGGGCGCGGTGCGCGCGCTCCATCGCTTCCGTCATCGCTGCGGCCAGCCTGTCCATATCGGGCGATGCAGACTTGGTGACGCCGCGGCCGAGCCTGACCGGTTCAACATAAGCAAACACCAGTTCTCCAGTGAGGGAATCCTTGATTTCAGCAACGATCACCGCTTCGCCAAACGAAGAAATAAAGTTGACCACCGGGCCCTCGGCTGCCGACTTGTATAGCCGCAGTCTTTTCAGGTGCAATTGCTGGGTGAGTGTGCAGGCACCTGGTTTTTTGACCACCGCACCGTAGTATTTGGTTTGCTGCACGCGCGCCCTGAACATCAGCATCCGCAGCTGTGCCTGCTCTTTGGCATTGAGCGGAACCTGCGCCTTGTCGAATTCTACGCCTGCTTCATCGAGCAACCAGTTGTCGTAACTTTCGAAAGCGCTCTGGTCACGCACATAGAGCATGCCGCCACCCTGTATGTAGAGCCGTTTGAAACCTGGAAACGGGTCCTGTCCCACTGCCTCGGCAGCCGCTGCCTCACTAGAAGCCAAGGCACTCTGGCCCTCTGTGTTGTCGCTTGACGCATCAGCGCTGCGCTCTGGCCCCGAAGCACAAGCGGCAATGAGTAGCACTGTTGATGCCAGCAAAAGCTGGCACGCTCGTACCGCGATACTGCTTACGCTCATAATTCTTCTCCTGGGCAGCCTGTGCTGAACGCCAATCAGGCCCATATTATACGGTAGGCCGCCTTCTGTAACGGCCTTGCTGGCCGCTGAAAGGCGCCCAGATAAATTACCACCACGTCATGTCCGGCACCGCTGGGACCGAAACCACGGCGATTAGTAACTACCTGTTTTAAAAACACTTGCTGTATAGAAGCAATACCCGCGGCGCAACTTCCCGGCGGTGCTGCGGTCTAACCTTTGTGCAAATTTGCCAGATGGCGAGGCCTGCCCCTGCAGGTTTGCTCGTAGGGTATAATGGAGAAGTTCATTTGGGGACGATCTGGATTCGACGCCGGTTGCGAAACCAAAGGTGCATGCCGAGAGGGTAGTGACTCTCGTTAAACAATCGCTGTAACTTTATAGTTGCCAACGACGAAAACTACGCTCTAGCAGCTTAATCCCTGCTAGCAGTCGCAATCGGATGCTTGTAAACGAGAAGCGACTGTCATACAGAACAAGCTAGTCTGGCGGTATGTTCGGGGCCAACAGGCGAAACTTTTACCGGGCTCGTTTCTCATCGCCCTGGCCATTGGGCCGAGAGAAATTAAATTAATAGATGGTGCTAAGCATGTAGAGCCGATGGCAGAGTACTGACGGACGCGGGTTCAACTCCCGCCGTCTCCACCAAAAACGGGTTTCAACGAAGCCCAACCAAACCCGATAAAAACAGTAAACACTGTGATTATCGGGTTTTTTATTGCCTGCGAGGTACCGGTTGAGCAACGTTTTCCAAAGGTACCGTTAATGGTGCGCAAAGACAAAAAAATTGTTATTTTTTAAATCACAATTAGTCAGGCGAGCCTTTCAATTCCCGCCGTTTTTGCCGCCGGTGGCGTTCTTTATCCCTGGCCAGCCCCATGTGACCATGCTGCAGGCTTACAACGATTTCAGGAACGTGATCATCGCGTTCTGCTGCGTAGGCGTCATCGCCTCATAGGCCTGCTGCGATGCCTGCGCCTCGCCTCCGTGCCACATGATGGCCTCGTGCAAGGTCCGTGCGCGGCCATCATGCAGGTAAGCTTCGCCGCCGCTCACTCCCGACGTTAGACCAATATTCCACAATGGCGCCGTACGCCATTCGCTGCCGGAAGCGTTGCCCTCAGTAAGCGTGGAGGCGAGGCCCGGGCCCATATCGTGCAATAACAAGTCGGTATAGGGATGGATAGTCTGGTTACGCAGTTCCGCATGCGGATGGTAGGGCGAGGTCTGGAACGTATCGACATGGCAGCTGTTGCAGCCTGCGGTATCAAACAACACTTCACCCTGCAGTGCCGCAGGATCAGCCAGATCGCGACGTGCGCTCACTCCCAGCAAAGCAACGTAAGCGGTTAGTTCATCGAGGTGCTGGTCACTCAACTCGCTGCCTGCAGGGCCACAATTGGTTTGCGACGCGCCGCAGTCGGGGTTGGGCAGCACGGATGTCATAACGCCGATGTCAGTATTGAGTGCCGCTGCTACCTGTTGTTTGACGCTGGGCTGCGTTGCTTTCCAGCCAAAGCGCCCGATGCGGTTTTCACTTGTTACTGGATCGATAACCAATTGCAGGCGCCCTGAAATTCCATCGCTGTTGCTGTCGGTCTCATCGGCTAGCGCGACGATATCTGCTTCGTCAATCGCTTCAAGTAGCCCGAGCCCTACCAGCTGTGGCGCTATGCGCGGAGAAAAGTTGCTTGGCGTGACACCGGTAAATGCATAGTTGGGTGTGCGAAGGCCGTTGTTTTCGGTCCAGCTGTCCAGCGTTATACCGCCTTCGGGGGATCCGCTGGTAACCAGGGGTTGCAGCACGCTGCCAAGCAGTGCGTCCGGTGCACCTGTGGCATCACCAACCTTCACAACATGTTGCAGCAATGGCTGGCCAACTGCAGGTGGCAGCGCGCGGCCGTTTCTAGTGTGGCAGGCAACGCAGGATCGATTGATGTAATTGGTGCCCAGTTTGCCCGCGAGTTCGGTGAAAGGAGCATTTTGTGCAGACTCATCGTGCGAGCCATTGCCAAAGTCGGTATGGTGCACACGACGACCAAGCACGAAGACCTGCCCGTTGATATTCGACAGATTGGTCGGCATCTGCATGAAATGATTATCCGGTTCATTCGAATATTGGTAATTCAAGGTGGTATCGCC
>JBATGO010000113.1:0-2442 GCA_049665845.1 Pseudomonadales bacterium
TCATAGCCTCATAAAAGTGTCATAACGTTCGGCTACGATATCTGCCTAGTGCATCGACGATCGAAATATTAATTTTGCGTATCCAACCCCTTGGTGCGCAGAGAGACAATGCCAGCACGATGTGATACGTTGCAGCGCAGGGTCAGAAATAAAACGATCGCATGTGTTCCGACCCGGAACCTGGAGAAGGAAAAGTGAAACCACAATTCACAAAGGTTATTGAGCAAATAGATCCTGCGAAATTTTATGTGCAGGCACTGTTTGCATCCGTGTTGGTCATGCTTGCGTTCGGAGCAAAGGCAGATCTCGTGTTTCCTAGCGGGATATGCGGCCACGACACGAATGGGTTTGAAACCTGTGCGGTTGATGTAGCTTCGTTAAACGGCAACGTCACTTACACGTGGAACGGCAGCGTTGGGCACCTCCAGTTTTCGGGTACGCCAGGCAACGCGAGATTTCGCCCGGACCAGAACGTTGGTAACTGGTCATCGCCAAGCGATCCATTCGGTGCCGGGCTTAACGTGATTTCTGCAGGTGGAACAACCGAGACATTTACGTTTGACTTCTACCTTGATGCAGCCGGTGAGTTTGTTTCCGGCGGTACGGTTGACGTAGACGGCTACGTGTTGGGTGGCTTCTCAGGTGGAATGCAAAATGCGACGCTTAACGGTGTTTCCCTGAACGGCACGCTAATTGAAGGCAATATATTTGATGCAGGTGGAGCGGTGCAGGGCAGCGCGGCTGTTTTCGATTTCAGGTACTTCATCAACACAAGCACTTCGAAGTTGAGCGACGCTTTCCCAAGTCTTGATGACAGTATCGGGCAGATGAGTGTAACCAACATCACGGGCTGTGATATTGGTGCTGGTTGTGATCCGTTTACAACCAGCTGGACAGGTTCGGGCGCAACAGCGAACGTCTTTGTACCGATCCCGGCAGCGTTGTGGCTGTTTGGCAGCGCGCTTCTGGGCCTGGGTGTGGTTCGACGAGGCCGATAGGATTCTAAAGCGATCTGATTTCAGGCGTTATAGTTATTTAGTTAAATAATAGTTGGAGCGACAGGAAATTCGATAAAAATACAGCTGACGGTTCTGAATAATGAGGCTAGTTAGCGTGTAAATGGTGCTGTAACAGGGATTTTGACGGGATTATACAAAAAATACAGTTTTAGCAATGTACAGTATTCGGCGAAGCTGTGCATGTTGTTGTTAAATTGCTCTTGAGAGGATAGCAAAATGAAAAAGTCGGCAAAAATAAGTCTAATAGCTGCAGGAGTCGCATTGTATTCAGCTGCCTCCGTCGCGCAGCTTCTCGGGGTGGTTCCAGGTGAGCCGCTGTTTACCTATAACGCGGGTGGAACTACGACCTTCGATGCGGGCACCGGTAACCTGGAGGTTGACGCAACGCCTCTGGACTACAAGATAACCACCGGCGGTGCGCCGCTGGATATTTTTCCGCTGCAAATTTCACCGAATGTTTTGATCCGTGCCAATCTCGATGCGAACTGTAACCTGTTCTCGGGTGATCCTTCCGGAGACGACCTGCAGATAATTGGTGACATCGACCGAAATAATGATTTTGTGCCTGAGCAATCCGGCACGCTCCTTACCGGGGAGATTAGCGATATCGGGTTTGGCGTTGGTGCCACACCGGCCTTTTTGCTGATTGATGCCAAGTTTGGTGTAACCGGTGGCCAGCTCGTCGGTGTAGGTGAGTTCGCTATTGGCGACCAGGTCGGCGTAACGCTTGAAGTAGCTAACAATAATTTTGCCGGCGACTGTCTGTCAAACTGGACAGGTGGCGCAAAAGGTCTGATCGGCGTAATTCCAGGCGATCCTGATCCGGAATGCTGTTTTGATGTAGTTAAAGCAGAGTTCAGGGACTACTCAGCGCACCAGATGTGCTACGGCAGCGGCAGTGGCAGCCATGGTTCTGGCAGCCACGGGTCCGGCAGCCACGGTTCCGGCTCGGGTAGCAAGAGCAGCGCTAAAGGTTCCAAATTCAAGATTGACATGAATGTGGAATGCAAGCCTGGCTTTGACCCGACTACCGATGTAGTCACACTCAGCCTAGATAATGAAACCTATGACTTCACCGGCTTGTTTGAGCAGAAGTCCAACGGCAAGTACAAAGCGAAGACCAGCGGTAAGCCGAAGCTTCAGGCTGAGCTCAACTGCAAGAAAGGCACGCTTGAGGTTGTCGGCACCAGGGCCAACTTCGACCAGATTGACTTCTCGGATGGCGTCGATGTGAACCTTGTCCTGGGCAGCCTGTACGACGAGTCGCTGACCATTCCTGTTACGCCTGGCGACTTCAAGTGCGGAGTTGCGCAGAAGTACAAGTACAAAAACCCGAGCCCGATCGACTGTACGTCAACACAGCCTCCGGGTGAGTGCGTGACCGAGTGGTACAAGGTCAAGGTCAAAAAATCTGGCCAGATGT
>JBATGO010000114.1:0-6248 GCA_049665845.1 Pseudomonadales bacterium
CTGTACGGCTGCGGCAGCGGGGGGGGAAGCAACGATTCTACAGAGTCAAACGACCCAGGTAGTGATGCGTTTGATGTCAGTGCCGTAGTCGACCTGCTGGTGGGCCCTAATGGAAACATTGTCGCCCAAAGCGCTCCGATTGGTACAGCGGTAGGGATAAAGGCATTTGCGAGTGACGAAGACGCTACCAACAATGCGGTAACTTATTCAATCGTTGGTGGCACTGGGCTATTCGCAATCGATTCAATGTCGGGCGATGTGACGGTAGACTCAGTACTTCCTCCAGGCCCGCCCTTGCCTTATACCGTGGTCTTGACCATACAGGCTGCATCTGCCGACGGAAGCAGTTCGAGCGCGGACTTTGTGATTGACGTCATCGAAAGCCTTTTCAGTGTGTCTGCGCTCACAGATGCGAATTCCTTGCCAAACGAAGTGTTTGATAATGCGATTGTTGGCGATCGTGTGGGAGTGACCCTGTTTGCAGAAGACCTTGATACGCAGAATAACAGGGTTTCCTACAGTCTGAGCGATGATGCAGGTGGATTGTTTACGGTAGACTCGCTAACCGGGATTGTAACCGTTGCGGTTGGCGCGCCTACTGCAAGTGCGTCGCCATATACAATTACCGGAGTCGCCCTGTCTGAGGATGGTACTAGCAGCTCAGCGAATATCGCAATAGAGATTATTGCTGACACAGGGCCCGCCTTGACGTTACAGTTCCCGGCGCAGCATGCGGTTACGGATACAGCAACAATTAATCTCAGAGGACTTGCGCAGCCCAATGTGGCCAGCTTGTCGGCGGTTACCAGTGTTGTCGTTGATAACGCCGGGGTGCTTACGCCGGGCGTACTGGGGACGGGCGAAAGTTGGCGTGCGACCGGGGTAGATTTAAACAACGGTCACAATGTACTTATCATTACTGCTACCGATGCTGCTGGCGCGCAGACCATCCAGCGATTGGAAGTCGGGCGCGTGGATTTTAGCGGAGCAGTATCATTGGGCGTCGGTCCGGTTTTCCCGAATCCGCTCTGGCTCGATTTCGACCCGTTAAAGCAATTTATCTATTTGGCCGAAGAGAGCTCGAAATCAGTTGTTTTGGTAGATCAACAAACCGGTAACCGTGTGTTCCTGGCAGACGTCAGCATAGGCGGCACAGGGACAAGTACGCCTGCTGGTATTTCACTGGACCTGGCAAATAACCGTCTGTTGATCGCTGATTCGGGTCTCGACCGCGTCGTTGCCTACGACCTGGATTCAGCTTCGTTGAACGTTATCTCGAGTAATGATATCGATCCTGGCGTGCGAACGTTCAGGACGCCGCAAGGCAATCTTGAATTGGTTGACGATGAATTACTGGTTATTGACCAGGCGTCGAGGCGACGATTCTACTCGGTCGATGTGTTTACGGGCTCGCGCAGCACCATCATCGATTTCGATGACGATTTGAGTTACTTCTCCACATCTGACCTACCCAATACTTTCGCGCTCGACGCAACCGGTTCCGCACTTGTAGCGGTCGGTAGTGCCGGCGCTACGCTGGACGCAGTACTCGCTGTTGAGATTACTACTGGCGCTACCACCCCGATTGCCACGCTAAGCACCAATAGCATAGCGGGCCTCGGTCCGATAGGCAGCGGTGTCGATATGACGTTTCCCAGTTCCATTGAATACGACACTGTGCTTGATCGCGCCCTGGTCAGTGATGCAGACCTCGATGCGATTATTGCAATCGATCTGGCGACCTTGGCGAGGACGGAGGTGAGTGGGCCTGGTCGTGGATCAGGTAATCATTTACAAGATGGCGCTGCAACCGGCGGAAACGCGATGCGCTATGACGAAGCCAATAATGTCGCCTATGCGATTAACTTTGGTTTGGGTGAGATCGTTATGATCGATATAGAGAGCGGCGACCAGGTGATTATCTCGAAATGACAAGTGATTATAAGATGCGAATTTGTTGCAGTACCCGACGTCTGGACAAATCGGCAATAGCACGTGCCGGATATGTGGGTGGCGCGATTCCAGTTGCAGGACTTGTCGCTTGCTTTGCGCTCGTTTTATTTTTTGTTACCGGCGCCAGCGCACAAGAGCAAGCCGGGAAAATTATGGAAGAAGTTACTGTTACCGGTAGTCGCATCAAGGGCGCATCGGAAACCGGAATCCTTCCAGCTTCCGTTTTAAGCTCCGAAGTCCTGGATTCATTTGGCGCTGAATCCACCGGTGATTTGTTGGGGAATCTCGCGCAGGCGGGCGCGTTTGAGTTCAGTGAGTCGTCGGATGGTCCCAATGATGCGCGCGGTGATGTTGCGACGGTCAATCTGCGGGGGCTGGGATCCGGCAATACACTGGTTCTGCTGAACGGTCGTCGACTTGTATTACATCCGTTTACACAAGATATCGATCGCACTCCACGTGCCGTTGTTAATGTCAATACCATTCCCTCGCAAGCCATAGAGCGTACCGAGATTTTAAAAGATGGCGCATCCGCACTATATGGCGCGGATGCTACTGCAGGCGTGGTTAACGCCGTTATTAAAGACGATTTCGAGGGGCATCGTATTTCCTATCGCAAGAGCGCAGCGGAAAGTATAGGGCTCGACTCTGATTCAATCAGTTATTCCGGTGGATATGATTTTAATGAAGGGCGCACACATATTAATACCTTTGCTTCGTTTTACCGAAAATCGGGTATTTTCGCGTATGAAAGAAGATATTCGGCAAGTGTGGATCTCAGGCCATTACTGCCGCCAGACTGGGTTTATGCCGATGGCCCTGATACTGATTTCAGGAACCTTGATCGAATTTCCGACTACGGGCAATTCAGGGTAGGGGAGTTGCAGGGTGCGGAATTTATCACTGCCAATAATGCGGCGATCACCGAGCCGCTAAATTTGACCAGCATCAGCGGTATTTTTCATATCCAGCCAACCGGTACGGTTGACCCAAGTGCGAGTTTGCCTTACGGCGTTGATCTTGACCGAGCACCGCTGGACACTGAGCTGCGTTACAACACCAACGCACGGCGACAATTATCGCCTGCGGTGAAGCGCGGCAATGTATTTATTTCGCTGGACCATGAGCTTGATGTTGGCCTGACACTATTTGGCGAGCTTGCTTATTACTATTCGGATAGCCACTCCCAAAGAGCAACCCAACCGATTGACCAGGGGCTTGCCTTTCAGATTATACCGGCAGATAACTACTGGAACCCCTTCGGCCCAACTTTGCTCGGTGGTGTTCCGAACGTCAATCGCCTGCCGGATCTGGGATCCAGCCTTCCGGATGGTTCGGAAATTCTGATTGATCGATGGCGGCCTACCGATATCGGGCCGAGGGTTTTTGATACCCGGGAAAATACCTACAGGATACTTGGCGGTGTGAAGGGATATTGGGGGAACTGGGATTGGGAGTCCGCGCTGTTTTATAACAGGGCTGAAGCAAAAGATAAAACCGCTAACCTGATCAGTAAAACAGCCCTGCAACAACAACTTGCGTTGAGCACGCCAGATGCAATCAATCCATTTGGTGGCCCGGGGGCAAATTCTGTCGAGCAAATGGATAGGATTCGGATATCTATTGTAAACAAGGCTGATACCGAATTAACAAGTTGGGACCTTCGTGCTTCACACAGTGACCTTTTTTCAATGCCATGGGCCGACGATGATGCAGGTGTCGCAGCCGGCATAGAGTGGCGCAACGAGCAGTATGCAGATGACCGGGATAATAAACTCGATGGAAAAGACCGGTTTTTAGGTGGCGTCGAAGGCGGAACGGGTAATGATATCAGCGATGTCGCCGGAATAAGCCCAACCGCTGACTCAAAAGGCACAAGAAACGTCTATTCGCTTTATGGCGAATTGCTGGTTCCTCTGGTTTCAGGCAAGCCGCTAATTCAACGAATCGATTTTCAACTCGCGCTGCGTTTTGAGGCGCTCGATGACATTAACGAGGAAATACTAAAACCGAAATATGCGCTGGCCTGGCGACCACATGACTTTGTTACTTTTCGGACCTCCTATTCAGAGGGTTTTCGTGCGCCGAATCTTGTGCAGTTATTTCGCGGCGATATCAGTCGACTTGACAGGGATCTTGTCGACTGGTGGCGTGTAGCGGTAAATGCAACAGATTCCTCTCAAAACTCTTATCGTCGTGTTGTGCGAGAAAGTAACACCGAACTGGAATCAGAAGATTCCGAGTCATTTGTATATGGTTTGCAAGTCGATTTTCCTGTATTTGACGGTGGCCAGTTACTGTTTAGCGTCGATCGATGGAAGTTCGACCAGGAGAATGTTATTGAAACGCTGGGAGGCGCTGAACAGCTGGCGCTCGATTATTTGCTCAGGCAGCAGGGAAGTTCTAACCCTTTGGTTGTAAGGGACGCACCAACGGCAGAAGACATTTTGCTTTATAACAGTAGTCCGGGATTTACAGCCGCGGACGCTGCGGGCCGTGTGCTTTATATACGCGACCCCTATGTGAATCTGGATCCAAGAACGGTTGAGGGGATTGATTTTGCTGTTCGCCTTGATTTACCTGAAAGCCAGTATGGACTTTTCGCTATACAGTTTGAGGCATCCAAACTGCTGAAATTTGATCAACCTAATGATGAAGTCGCAGCCATCTTTTCTGACCCCCTTATCCAGTCAGCACTGGCGAGTGATAGTGCCGGCGATTTAAAGGCATTTTCTGTGAGCAGAATCGAGCTCGACGATAAGCCAAAATGGCGCAGTTCGGGGTCACTAAACTGGCGTCTTCGCGAATGGGGGGCGGCCTGGTCTTATACGTACATCGGGAAGATGTTTGATACCGATGCGGTAAATGACATAACCGGAAAATTTTGGGAAATAGAAAGCTGGTTTGTACAAAACTTGCATGTCGATTATCGCTTTGGCCTGGGTGCACAGCGCTTTCGAGTAAGGGTTGGTGTAACCAATCTTGAAGATAAAGACCCACCATTGGTAGAGGATGCACGTGGCTACTATACCAGCTTCCATAATAATCGCGGCCGTCAATGGTCGTTATCGATGCGGGCCGATTTATAGTGTGCATAAGCGCAAAGCAGCGGATCAATATGTATAGAGCGAGTGAAGGCTGGTCTACAGTGGTTTGTCAAAGTTGTATAGCGCTGCTATTGCTGGTGCTGGCTACGGCAGTGGCCGCGAAGGAAGTCGGCACAGCCAGCGCTATTGAATTTAAGCAGACCTCCGGGAGTTTTCTCTTTACAGATTGGCAGGGCAAGCCCCTGGATGTCCATTATGCACTTCCTGTACCAGTTACAGCGCTGAAAAATGATACGCCGGTTCTATTTGTGATGACGGGCCGCAAGAGAAATGCTGCAGATTATCGCGATCAGTGGCAAGCACTGGCGGAAAAATACGGGTTTATCGTGTTGGCCCCGGAATTTACATGGAGCCAATACCCGGATGAGGTTTCCTATGATATGGGTAACGTATTCTCATTCAGGGATCGCCTGAGTGTGCCGGATCCAAAAGTTATAAAGCTGAATCCGGAAAAAAAATGGGCTCTTTCAGCAATCGAGCCTATTTTCGATGTGGTATCCAGGTCTCTCGCACTAACGGCAGATGCCTATTCAATGTACGGCCATTCATCAGGCGCTGGATTCGTACATCGCTATCTTTACTACAAGCCTGATGCGCGTGTAGCTCACGCGGTTGCTGCAAATGGGGCCTGGTATCTCCTGCCCATCAGTGAATTCAACTACCCCTACGGTTTGAAGGGTTCAAAAATTAATAAGCGAATGCTGAATATCGCTTTCAGGCGCGATTTGACCATTATGTTCGGCCAGGATGACTTGGGCCCAAGGAAGCAGTTTCATGCCAACACAAAGGAAGCAAATGCACAAGGCCCTCACGTCGTATCAAGAGCCATGAACTATTTGCTGATATCGCTTCTCGCGGCAAAACAGCTGGATATGACGAACAACTGGAAAATACGCTCTGTTCCAAACGTGGGGCATAGCAATACTAAAATAGCGCCGCATGCTGTTGAGCATCTATTTCCGGAGCTTTATTACAGAGCGGCTGCACCCCAATGAAAAATACGGAAATGAAGAATTGGCTATGAAAACGGAAACAGTTTTACCAGTTGCGCGAGGCTTATTCCGGTTAAATGCTCAGGGTATCGGTTTTTGGCTGGGCCCGGCTATTGCATTCGTGATGTTTTTGCAGGGGAGCATCGAAGGACTTCCACCGTTAGCATGGTTAACCGCGGCCTGTATGGTATGGATG
>JBATGO010000115.1:0-2415 GCA_049665845.1 Pseudomonadales bacterium
GGGCAGGACGGTTCATACCTTGCCGAGTTTCTACTCGAGAAGGGTTATATTGTGCATGGCATCAAGCGCCGGTCTTCGCTGTTTAACACCGAACGGGTCGATCACATCTACCAGGATCCGCATGTTGAAGGATCCCGCTTTCATTTGCATTATGGTGACTTAAGCGACAGCTCTAATCTTACCCGTATCATCCAGGAAGTGCGGCCCGACGAACTCTACAACCTGGGCGCCATGAGTCATGTAGCGGTCTCTTTTGAATCTCCGGAGTATACGGCGGATGTCGATGGTGTCGGCACTTTGAGAATTCTGGAGGCTATTCGACTGTTGGGACTGGAGAAGAAGACCCGTTTCTACCAGGCCTCAACTTCGGAACTTTACGGTCTGGTGCGGGAGACTCCGCAGAAGGAGACCACGCCGTTCTACCCGCGCTCGCCCTATGCGGTCGCAAAGATGTATGCCTACTGGATCACGGTCAATTTCCGTGAAGCCTATGGCATGTATGCCTGCAATGGCATTCTGTTCAACCATGAATCTCCGCGCCGGGGTGAAACTTTTGTCACGCGCAAGATCACCCGTGGCATCGCTAATATCGCGCAAGGCCTGGAAGACTGTCTCTACCTTGGAAATATGGACGCGCTGCGCGACTGGGGCCACGCCAAGGATTACGTCGAGATGCAATGGTTGATGCTGCAACAGGAGCAACCAGAAGACTTCGTCATTGCTACCGGTGTACAGTATTCGGTACGCCAGTTTGTTGAATTTACTGCTGCCGAATTGGGTATTACCCTGCGCTGGGAGGGGGCCGGGGTCGAGGAGCTGGGATTTGTCGCCACGCTGAGTGGCGAGAATGCTCCTGCGCTTGAGGTCGGGCAGAAGATTATCGCGGTAGATCCACGCTACTTCAGGCCAGCCGAGGTTGAGACCCTGTTGGGTGACCCAACCAAGGCAAAGGAGAAGTTGGGGTGGGTGCCTAAAACAAGTTTAAAGGAATTGGTGAGCGAAATGGCCCTGGCCGACCTGGAAACTGCAAAACGGACGCGTCTGCTGAAAAAATATGGATATGGCGTTTTGCTCCCCAAGGAGTAAGGATTTATAACGGAGAAGATACAAGGATCGCTGATGTGATCCAGGACGAAGGCTGTTTACTGACTTAGCCAAAATAATAGATTTTTCTCTGCAGGCCCTGCGTCATCGATGTGGCGAAACGAACGGGCGGAAAAAAATATGAGCCAAACAATCTACGTTGCCGGTCATCAGGGGATGGTCGGCGCGGCGCTGGTACGGCAACTGGAAAAGCAGGACGGAGTGGAGTTGGTGTTGCGCAGCCATGCGGAGCTTGATCTGTGCGATCAGGCAGCGGTGCGGGCTTTTTTTGCCGCTGAGCAGATCGACCAGATCTATCTGGCAGCGTCCAGGGTTGGCGGGATTCATGCGAATATTACCTATCCGGCCGAACTCATTTATCAAAACCTGATGATCGCAGCCAACATCGTTGATGCAGCGTATCGGGCGGGTGTGCAAAAGCTGCTGTTTTTAGGTTCGAGCTGCATCTACCCCAGGCTGGCCGAACAACCGATGGAGGAACAGGCCTTGTTGACCGGTTCGCTCGAGCCGACCAATGAACCCTACGGCATTGCCAAGATCGCCGGAATCAAGCTCTGTGAGTCTTACAACCAGCAATACGGGACCGATTATCGCAGTGTCATGCCGGCCAACCTGTACGGCAGCGGCGACAACTTTCATCCGGAAAACAGCCATGTAGTCGCGGCCCTGATGCGCCGTTTTCACGAGGCGACCCGAGCGTGTGCCCCGGAAGTTGTCGTCTGGGGCTCGGGCAGGCCGAAGCGTGAATTTTTGCATGTCGATGATATGGCCGCGGCAAGCGTCTTTGTGATGAATCTCGCTGTGGACGCTTATAACGCCAATACCGAACCGAGGCGCTCGCATATCAATGTCGGAACCGGGACTGACTGCACAATTCGCGAACTGGCCGAAATCATGGTCGAGGTGGTCGGATTTAAAGGGAGGGTGACCTTTGATGCCGGCAAGCCCGATGGTGCACCACGTAAGTTGATGTCGGTTGAGCGCTTGAAGGGACTCGGCTGGGAAGCCGAAATTTCCTTGCGGGATGGACTGGCGCAAACCTATGCATGGTTTGTAGAGCATCAAGAACGGTACAGAGGCCAGGCTGTTTACCACCCACGCTGACGATGATGTGAACGCCAGTAAGGGCTTGGCGTAGCTTATGCCGTCAGGGCTGGCAGGTAAGCCCCGCTATTTACAGCGTCAGGGTCAAAAAGCGCTCCTCTCATTAGGGGGGATTAACAGACAATTCCAGACCCGCAAGAAACGATGGGGCGGGCTACTTCGGCGATGTGTGGGTAAATGCACTACGATAAACAAGCAGGACTACTA
>JBATGO010000116.1:0-2263 GCA_049665845.1 Pseudomonadales bacterium
ATGAAGTGATAATTACTTCCGCTGTTTTACGCACAGTGATGCCTTTTTTCCTGAGCGTTCTGAGGTTGCCGGCACTTTTTAGTTCAATGTTCTTTCCAGGCAACTAAAATAGCGTGGCGTCTTCAAACAGTTTGCGAGCGGTGTTGTAGTCTTTGTCATGCCTAAATCCCGGCAGCACTTCAGTCAAAATAGGATCACCAATTGCAACTGGCTTCGCCAGCTTGGCGCAAGCTTCACCACACAAAACCTGCCGGTGTAGCGGGCGTTAGATGCCCGAGGAGGCATCATGAGAATTTACGGCGACACCCAGTCAGGCAACTGCTACAAGGCCAAACTGCTTGCGGCCTTGTTGAACATCGACCACGAATGGGTTCATGTCGATATCTTGGCCGGCGAAACAAGAACCGCAGAATTTCTCCAGAAGAACCCTAACGGGAAAATACCATTGCTGGAGCTCTCCGATGGAAGGCACCTGTCAGAATCGAACGCGATACTCCATTATTTGGCTGCGGGATCGGACTTTCTACCCGTCGACAAATATCTACATGCTAAGGTACTCGAGTGGCAGTTCTTTGAGCAGTACAGTCATGAGCCCTACATCGCCGTAGCCCGATATATTTCAAAATATCTGGGATTGCCCGCCGAAAGAAAGGCAGAATATCTGTCCAAACAACAAGGCGGGCACAAGGCTTTAGTTGTGATGGAAGAGCGGTTATCGACAACTCCCTATTTGGTAGGTGAGGCCATCACGATCGCGGACATCTCGCTATACGGATATACGCATGTAGCACACGAAGGTGGCTTTGATTTGTCGGCATACCCGGGCATCCTATCCTGGATAGAGCGGATCAGTAGCAGGCCAGGGTACGTAGGAATGTGAGGGGTCAGGCATCAAACATCGTGTTGAACCTGACGCTTGACCGCTTCCTCCCTTCGCTGTCGCTCCGGTCATCGACGTCAAGGCACGGTTGATGCGGCGCTAACTTTGGTTGGAAAATTATGAAGTATTTTCTATTAACGCTAAAATTTGCATCTCCAATTTTTTTTGCCGTTGGAGCACTTCATCTAATTTATGGAGTTGGCGCAGACGTCATGCTTGGCGCCAATCTACCACCAGAAGCAATTCAGGATCCAGTTCTGGATAGCCAAAATAGATTCTACGGGATCGCCTTTACGCTGTACGGCGTTTTACTTTATTTATGCTCAACGAACTTGGAAAGATACAGTACTGTATTGCGCTGTGTATTGTGGGTTTTTTTCTTCGCAGGTATTGCCAGGTTGGTATCGATCATATTTTATGGGATGCCATCAAATTTAGTTTTAGCATTGCTGGCAAGTGAGATAATTCTTCCTCCAATTTTATTGTTATGGCTTTCCAGGGTTGAAAAGGAAAGTTAATAAGGCCATGTTACGGACCCCTTACCGCAGTCTTCTTTGCGCATGGCTGGCTTCATAATCGCGCAAATCATTCTGCGCCAAGTCAATCGCAAAGCGCGGTTTTATGCACCGCTAGGCTGATCAGACATGAGGGCAAATTTTACGAACCTGAAACGAGCCCGGCATCGAATGCCATCATTTGTCAAAAAGGCCCTGATTGAGCATGATCTTATGGATCAATATAATGCGCGTCCAGCCTATCAACAGAATGACTATATTGGCTGGATATATCAGGCAAAGATGGAGACCACTAAAGAAAAACGATTGAAACAAATGCTTTCTGAATTACGAAAAGGCGGGGTTTATATGAATATGGCCCATCCGGCATCAGCCAAGAATAAAAAACAATGAAAAGTAGTAGGGATGCGTACAACAGGCAGCCGCACCAGCGCGGCTTCGGCGCTGGGCAGTCTTTGCGTGTCTCGCTTGCGCCTGTTGGTCAATTCGGGGCAAGCTTCACCACACAAAGCCCACGGGTGGGCAGAGCGTTATATTCATTAATCAGCAACGGAGCAAGCAAATGAGCGATCCAGTAAGAGCATCTGATACCCCATATCCAGTCGACGTTGAATCTGGTAAATCATATTACTGGTGCTCATGCGGGCAAAGCAAAGGCCAGCCTTTTTGTGATGGTTCGCATAAAGGTTCAGACTTTTCGCCAGTAAAATTTGAGGCAACTGAATCAAAAAAAGTTTATTTTTGCGGCTGTAAAGCCACGGCTTCTCAGCCACTGTGTGATTGCAGCCATAAATAAATATCACAAGCTGCCAGAAGTTCGCGCACTGTTGTGCGCTGTGCTCGCTTTTGCTCGTCCGTGGGCCAGGCC
>JBATGO010000117.1:0-1820 GCA_049665845.1 Pseudomonadales bacterium
AATTTTTGAAGAGAAAACACAGAAGTTTTCGCAGGCAAGTAAACAGCAGCTCGACGTTACCCTGACACCGCTGAAAAACCAGCTCGATGACTTTCGCAAGCGCGTCGATTACGTTTATGGCGAAGAAGCCAAGGAGCGCAAGGTGCTGCAGGAGCAGATCGGCCAGTTACGCGCCGAAAGCCTGCGTATCAGCGAAGACGCGAATAACCTGACCAGGGCGTTGAAGGCGGATAACAAGGCGCAGGGTAACTGGGGTGAACTCACGCTGATTCGCGCGCTCGAAACCTGCGGTTTGCGCGAACCGGAAGAATACGAAACACAAACTGCTTACAAGGCCGAGGATAATTCCAGGCAGGTGCCGGATGTGGTGGTGCACTTGCCGGGCGGCAAGGACATCATCATCGATTCAAAGGTGTCGCTGGTTGCCTACGCGCGCTTTTTCGAAGCGGATACCGAAGAGGCGCGCAGCGAAGCAATGGAGCAGCACTTGCAGTCGGTGCGCCAGCATGTGCGCTTGCTCAGCGACAAGTCCTACCAGAGCCTGCCCGGCATCACCACGCTGGATTACGTGATGCTTTACATACCTGTTGAAGGCGCATCGGCGATGGCTTTGCAGGCAGACGGAAGGCTCTGGGAAGAGGCCTATAAAAAGAATATTGTGCTGGTCAGCCCAACCAACCTGCTTGCAATCTTGCGCTCGGTAGAAACGATCTGGCGCCACGAAAAACAGAACAAGAATGCGGAGGAGATTGCGCGGCAGGCCGGTAACCTGCACGACAAGTTTGTTGGCCTGGTGGGTACCCTCGAAGCTGTCGGTCGCGCACTCGACACAGCCCAGGGCGCTTACGACAGAGCGTTCAGCCAATTGTCCACCGGCAAAGGTAACCTGGTTGCGCGCGTGCAGCGGCTTGAAAAGCTCGGTGCAAAAACCAGGGCGACCTTGCCGGACAAGCTGGTCGATGCGGCCGCTCTCAACGATCCGGACGTCGACACCGCAATCGACGAACCACAGGTCACGCAGCAGCTTGAAAAAGAGGCCGAAGCTGAAGTAGCCTCAGGGTCGACACCGTCTGCGCAACCGGAGCAGGAGCAGGAGCAGAAACCGGAACCCGTGGCGGAAAGCTGACTGTAGTTTTTTAATTGAGGAGCACAACTAACATGGCATTTCCGAAGACGGGTAGCCTGGCGCCGGCATTTACACTGCCAGACCACAACGGCAAGCAAGTAAGCCTGAAGGATTTCAGGGGCAAAAAGAACGTGCTGGTTTACTTTTACCCCAAGGCGAATACGCCCGGCTGCACCGTGCAGGCTTGCGGTATTCGCGACAGCAAGGCAGCATTCACCAGGGCCAACACGGTTGTGCTCGGCATCAGTCCTGACCCGGTCAAGCGGCTGCAGGGGTTTGTCGAAAAACAGGGTCTGAATTTCACCCTGCTTTCCGATGAGGATCACGCAGTAGCCGAAAAATATGGCGCTTGGGGTCCGAAACAGTTTATGGGTCGCGAGTTTGACGGCATACTGCGTACCAGTTTTCTGGTCGGCGTGGACGGGCGGCTCAAGCATGTCTTTGACAAGGTGAAAACCAAATCTCACGACAGCGACGTGCTCGCGTGGATCAGCGAAAATCTCTAGTGGTTGCAGGCAGGCGCTAAGTCGCGTTTGTTTTCGCAGTCGCGCGTTCTTTATTTAGACAGGAGTTCTTATGGATTTTTTTATTAGCAGTGCCTATGCACAGGCTGGCGGCCAGCCGCAAGGCAGTCCGGTGGTATCGTTAATTTTTATGCTCGGCCTGTTTGTCTTTTTTTGGCTGATTATTATTC